>JAAYEJ010000046.1 GCA_012728835.1 Candidatus Brocadiaceae bacterium
CGCTGCCGAACAGCAGCCGGTCCGCACCGATCCGCGCCACCACCTCCTCGCACTCCCGCGGCCCCAGCAGCGGGCAGGAGCAGATGTACAGGTTCGGGTAGCGCTCCATCAGCCCGGCGTAGGCCAGGAACGTGTGCCCGTTGATGAAGCACGCGTTCGGGTATCGGGCGAGCAGAGGCTCCAGCTCCTCCACGGGGCCCCAGTTGTGGCTCAGGATGATCTGCCGGCGATCGTGCGCCCAGCGACAGGCCACGTCCGCCAGGCCTTCCTCCGGGTAGTCCTCGTGATAGGGCGCCGGCTTGACTCCCCCGAACGCCATCAGCTTGATGCCGCGCAGGCCCATGCGCGCGCCGCGCTCCAGCTCCCGCTGCATGTCCGCCGCGCCCCGGTTCTGGTTCAGCATCGTAAAGCCGATGAACCGGTCGGGATGGCGCCGGACGGCGTCGGCGACGACGTCGTTGCCGTAACACTCGTCGCTCGTGACCGCGGCGAAACTGAACACGCACGCCCGGCGTTCGCCCAGGCGCTCCATCTCCCGCACGATGCCGTCCGGATCGCCGTCGGGGACGTGATAGTGGCACCAGCTCCCGCCGAGGTGCCCGTGGCAGTCCTCGAACTGCATGTCCTGCGGGCGTTCGCCCGTGCGGCCGAACTGCACGTATTCGTCGGCGGGCGGCGTCGGGGCCACCCGGGGATGCTCCGGCTCGCACCAGGCGATCAGGCGCCGGAGGTTGTCGCCCGCGATCCGCCGCTTGTCCTCGTCCTCGATCTCGGCGCACGCAAGCGTGGCCACCGTCATGTGGGGGCCGAATGTCGGCCAGTTCGAGCCGAACAGCAGGCGCTCGCTGCCCCATCGGCGGGTGACGTACTCGATGCCGTGATGGAGCCAGTAGCCGCTCAGCTCGACGTGCAGGTTCGGGCAGGCGTCCAGCGCACGGTAGAGGGTCCGCTGGCTGCGGCGGATGCGGAACTCGCTGACGACGACCGGCAGCGCGGGCCAGCGCCGGCAGAGCGCCACGACGGCGTCGTAGTCGGTGCGGTCCATCGCGGCGGGGCCCGGCCCGACCTCGTCCGGCACGAGGAAGACGGGCACCCGGGCGCCCGCCAGCGGCTCCAGCAGGGCGTCCACGGACCACTCCGACAGGCGGATGCGGTACTGCCCGGTGAACAGGAACAGGGCGCCCACATGGTTCGCACGCATCTGCCGGACGAACTCGGCCGGTTCCGGCTGCTCCTCGGCGCAGGGCGGCACCGCCGTCCAGGCGGGATGCAGCCGCGGGTGTTGCACGGTGGCGTCCAGGACACGCCGGTTCCCGTCGAGCGGATGGCCGGCGCCGCTGAGGCTGTCGACGACGAGCGCCTCGCAGATGTCGTAGTGGTCCATCTCGGCCAGCAGGTCGTCGCACGAGTGCAGGCCGGCGGGTCCCAGGCGGTAATGTCGTCCGATCGTGCAACGGGCGTCGAAGAACTTCCAGCGCGTCATGGTCGCATCGTCCTCCCAGGCAGTCACGGGTGCAGGCTGTAGCGGGTCAGGAGCCGGCGCAGGTTGCCGCCCAGGATCATCCGCTTCTGCTCGACGGGCAGGCGGGCGAACAGGATGGGCCCCAGCCCCCAGGCGATGGGCAGGTCCTGCAGGTCGCTGCCGAACAGCAGC
>JAAYEJ010000047.1 GCA_012728835.1 Candidatus Brocadiaceae bacterium
CCTTGAGCCGATCCCGCTCCTTCTGGCTCATCTCGATCCGGTCTCCCTCCATCCGCTCTCCTTCCACCCGAAGGAAAGCGGACATTTCTATCCGCCGAAGACCGGACATTACTATTCGCGTATGACACCCTGGAGACAGGAGAGGGCACATGGCGACGGCATGGACCAGAGGGTTCGATGCTTGTGGGGATGCGACCGGGGCGCTCGGCGGCAACGGGCGGCTGCGTGGGCGATGAACGCGCGCGAGCGGGCGGCTGCTCAGATTGCGGCGGCCGTGCCGTCCGACCTGCGGGTCCTGCGGGCCAAGCTGATGCTGGAGCCGTTGTGCGAGGCCCTGGGGGTCGAGGAGACGGCCTGTCCGCTGTGCGGAGGGTCGGGGTGGGTGGAGCGGGAGGCGCTGCGGCGGTGTCCGCTCTGCCTGGGGTTCCGCGAGGTGCCGGTGCCTCTGGCCGACTGGTTCGACGCCCGGCTGCTGGCGGGCGGGACGCCGGCGGGGTGCGGGCCGGGGGTGCGGGAGCGCGCGGGTCCGGGGGGCCCGAAGGTCTACCGCGTTCTGCTGCCGGGGGGCGAGCGTGCGGGAGGGTGAGCGATGAGGTGTGCGGTCTGCGGGTGTCCGCCGGTGCGGTGGCTGCGCGTCAAGACGGTTGCCGGCCAGCTCGGGTGCACGGCCCGCACGGTTCGTCGGATGGTGCGGCGGGGCGAGATGGTCGGGGTGCGGGTGGGCCGCACGTGGCGCATCGATCACGCGTCTCTGGACGAGTACCTGACGGTCTGTGAGGCCGGGACGGCGCAGGCTCGACAGGGTGCGAGGAACTTCCTATGATGGACTGGACGCGGACACGGTCTTTCCGGGAGGTGGCGGACGATGGCGGCATCACCGTCCGAACTGGTGGCGCGCAAGCTGGGGGACCTGCCCCGGCGCTCCGGTGTCTATCTGTTCAAGAACGCCCGGCAGGAGGTCATCTACGTGGGCAAGGCGAAGGACCTGCGGGCGCGCGTGCGCAGCTACTGGCAGGGGGGGCGCGACGAGGGGCGCCTGATCTGCCGGCGCATCGACCAGGTGGCCGACATCGCCGTGGTTGTGACCGAGTCGGAGAAGGAGGCGCTGCTGCTGGAGGGCAACTTCATCAAGCAGTTCCGCCCGGCGTGCAACGTGGAGTTCCGCGACGACAAGAGCTTTGTGAGCATCCGGCTGGACCCGGGCGAGCCGTGGCCGCGCCCGGTCGTGACGCGGCGGCTCGACATGCCCGAGGCGCTGTATTTCGGCCCGTATGCGAACGCGCGCGCGGCGCGTCAGACCGTGCGCGTGCTTCAGGAGGTCTTCCCGCTGCGCCGGTGTACGCTGCGCGAGTGCCGCGAGCGCCGGCGGCCGTGCCTGTACGGGGAGATGGGCAGGTGCCTGGCGCCGTGCTGCGCGGAGGTCTCGGCGGAGGAGTACGGCCGCATGGTCGACCAGGTCGTCCTGTTCCTGCGCGGACGGGGCGAGGAGTTGCTGGGCGACCTGCGCGAGCAGATGGCGGCGGCGGCGGGGCGGCAGGAGTTCGAGCGGGCGGCCGTTCTGCGCGACCGCATCGGGGCGATCCGCACGACGTTGGAGGCCCAGCACGTCTCGTCGTCCGCCACGGACGTGGACCGGGACGTGTTCGGGCTCTGCACGGTGGACGGGCAGGTCCACGTGGCCGTGCTGTTCGTGCGCGGCGGCAACGTGCGCGACGCCGCCACCTACCGGTTTCCCGCCGAGCTGGACAGCGAGCAGGCCATCTTCGGCTCGTTCCTGAACCAGTTCTACGCCCGGAACCGCTTCATCCCGGCCGAGGTCCTTGTGCCCGTTCCGACCGAAGACGCCGCGCTGCTGGAGTCCTGGCTATGCCGCAAGCGCGGGCGGCGCGTGCGCATCCTGCGGCCGCAGCGCGGCCCGAAGCGGCGGCTCGTGGAGCTGGCCAACGGGAACGCGCGCCAGGCCGAACGCGAGGCGAGCACGCGGCGCGAGCGGGCCGGGGCGGAGGTGCAGGCGCTGCAGGACTTCCTGGGGCTGCGCCGGCCGCCGGTGCGGATCGAGTGTTTCGACATCTCCACGCTGCAGGGCCGCGAGGCGGTGGGTGCCATGGTGGTCTTTGAGGCGGGCGTGCCGGAGAGGTCGTCCTACCGCCGTTACCGCATCCGCGGCGTGCGCGGGCAGGACGACTTCGCGATGATGCGCGAGGTGCTCACGCGGCGCTACCGGCGGTGCGCGGCCCGCGACGGTGCCGCCGAGCGGCTGCCGGACCTGGTGCTGGTGGACGGCGGCAGGGGGCACCTGTCGGTGGCGACGGACGTGCTCGAGGGCCTGGGGCTGGCCGGCTGCGAGGTGGCCGCGCTGGCCAAGGCGCGCGCACGCGGCGGGCGGCGGCTGGCGGAGGAGCGCATCTTCCTGCCGGGCCGTGCGGACCCGATCGTCGTGCCGGAGCGCAGTCCGGTCCTGCGGTTGGTCACCCGTGTGCGGGACGAGGCGCACAGGTTCGCCGTCTCCTACCACCGGGCGCTTCGCCGGAGGGCCACCACGGAGTCTCCGCTTCTGGGGATCCCGGGGGTGGGGCCGAAGACGGCGCGGCGGCTGCTGGACGCGTTGGGCGGTCTGGAGGCGGTGAGGGAGGCGGGCCTGGACGAACTGAGGGGCGTGCGGGGGGTTTCTGAGCGGGTGGCGCGGGCCGTGCACGACCACTACCACCGGCCGGCCGGGCCGTCAGGCGTCTGAATGCGAGGGGACGATGCCGGCCTTCGAGAGGCCGGCGAACAGGAGGGGCGCCACGGCGGTGGTGAAGGCGGCCGGGGCGGCGCCGCGGGCGGCCAGGCAGGCGATGTTCGCGCCGGGGTGCTGCAGCCAGGCGGCGGCGGCGGCCAGCAGGCCGTAGGCCAGCAGGAACAGGAGCGTCAGCAGGAGGTCGACCCACGGCGTCTCACGCAGGAGCGGCCCGCGCAGGGCCAGGACGCCGCCGGTGACGGCCATGAGCAGGAGCGAGGAGACGCCCAGCGGTCCGGCCGATCCGAGGTCCGTGAGCAGGCCCGCCAGGGCGGCGCCGGCCAGGGCTGGGCGGGGGGCGGCCTCCAGGGCCAGGAACGCGGCCAGGGCGGCCAGCAGGTCGAGCCGGAGCGCGCCGTAGCCGAAGCGATGGGCCAGCGTTGCCTGCAGGACGAACAGCAGGAACGCGGCCGCGATGAGGCGGCCCTTGCGGATCACGCGGGGGACCTCCCTTCGGTGCAGACGGACGACGGCAGCATACCGCCTGCGGCGGGGGAGGGGCAAACGCGGCGGCTACTCGTGGCGCAGGGCCTCGATCGGGTCCATGTTCGCGGCGCGGTAGGCCGGGTAGATGCCGAAGGCGATGCCGACGGCGGCGCTGATGCCGAAGGCCAGGACGAGAGAGAAGGGCGTGACGACCGTGGGCATCCTGGTGAACCGCTCCACGAGGTATGGTCCGAGCACGCCGAGCAGGATGCCGGCCAGCCCGCCGAACAGCGAGAGCAGGAGCGTCTCGGTCAGGAACTGGAAGACGATGTGGCGCTTCTTGGCGCCCATGGCCCGGCGGATGCCGATCTCGCGGGTGCGTTCCATCACGGTGGCCAGCGTGATATTCATGATGCCGATGCCGCCGACCAGCAGGCTGATGGCGGCGATCGAGCCGAGCACGATGCTGAAGATCCGTTTCGTTCGGCGGGCCTGGACCAGGAGGCTCAGCGGCACGATGACGCGGTAATCGTCCTTTGCATGGTTCTGGGGCAGGATGTGGCGGATGACGCGCTCGACGCGCCGCACGTCGTCCAGGGTGGCCACCTCCACGGTCAGTTCATGGAGCTGGACCTCCTCGAACGTCTCGCTGCCGGACGTGCGGTGGGCGGTGCGCCGGCCGAAGAGGACGTTCATGGTGGTCATCGGGATGTAGATCTCCGTACTCGGGTCGCCCTCGACCTCCATGCCGTCGACCTCTCCGCGCGAGAACGAGGTGACGAGCCCGACGACGCGGAAGCGGTTCTCGCCATGGAGGACGTACGAACCCAGGTAGTCGTCCAGGGGGAAGAGGGCCTCGGCGGCGCCGCGGCCCAGCACGCAGACGGCGCTCTTGCGCTCCAGGTCCAGAGGCGTCAGGAAGCGGCCGGCCAGGACGGTGGTGTCGTTGATCCGCGCGAAATCGGCGACGGTGCCGACCATGTCGGTATCGAGACGCCGGTTGCCGCGGGTGACGGTGCCGCGGATCCTCCGGGCGGGCAGGACGAAGTCCACGCCGGGGATGGCGGCGATCATGTCGGCGTCGGCGTGGGTGAGGCCGTAGCGGTTGACGCGGCTTGTCGTTTCGGATGCCTGCTCTGTGCTCGGTGGGGTGACGCTCTGCAGGATGATGTTCTGACTGCCGAGGCGCTTGATCTGGTCCTGGGCCTCTTCGCTGGCGCCGGTGCCGATGGCCAGCATGGCGATGACCGAACAGACGCCGAACATGATGCCCAGCACGGTGAGGCCGCTGCGCAGCTTGTGCAGCCAGAGGCTCTTGAGGCCGATGCGGAGCGTTCTCTTGAGCTGGAATCCGATCATGGGGTTGCCTGCTTGTCGGGCTGCGGAAGGTCCTCGGTGATCTGGCCGTCCACCAGGTGGAGGGTCCGCTGGGCGCGCTCGGCCACGCGGGGGTCGTGCGTGACGATGATCATGGTCACGCCGCTACCATTGACCTCGCCCAGGAGTTCCAGGATCTGCTCGCCGGTGCGGGTGTCCAGGTTGCCGGTCGGTTCGTCGGCCAGCACGAACAGGGGCGAACTGGCCAGGGCCCGTGCGATGCCCACGCGCTGGCGCTCGCCGCCGCTCAGTTCCGTGGGCACGTGCGTGAGGCGGTGGCTGAGGCCCACGACCTCGGCCATCTCGACGGCGCGCCGGTAGCTTTCGCGTTCGGACATCCCCTGGTAGTAGAGGGGGATCTCGATGTTCTCGACGACGTTGAGTTGCGCGATCAGGTTGTAGGACTGGAAGACGAAGCCGATCTCGCTGGCCCGGATGTCGCTCAGTTCGTCGTCGCTGAGGGTGGAGATGTCGCGTCCGCCCAGGAGGTAGCGCCCGCTGGTGGGCGTGTCCAGGCATCCCAGGAGGTTCAGCAGGGTCGACTTGCCGGAGCCGCTCGGCCCCATGATGGCGACCATCTCGCCCTCTTCGACGGCGAAGTTGACGCCCCGCATGGCGTGCAGGAGCGTCTCACCCATCTGGTAGGTGCGCCAGACGTTCTGGAACTCAGCGAGCGCCATCGTCCCCTCCTTCCTGCCGGGCGGCGGGCTGCTGCGGATTCTGTGGCCCGCCGGCGCCCTCGGGCCGGGGGCCGGGGCGTCCGCCACGCCCTTCGGGCCGGGCGGCCATGCGGCGCAGCATCTCCTCGGCCTGGCTGCGTTGCTCGGGCGTCAGGGACTCGAGCAGCTCCTGCGTCTTGCGGGTGCGTTCCTCGCCGGTGAGGGCGCGCAGTTGCCGCATCCGGGCGCGCAGATCGGTCTCGGCCGGCCGGTCGACCGCCGGGTTCGCAGCCTCCGGTGCCGGCTCCGGCGGCTCGGCCGCCGCCGGTCCGGGCGGTTCCTCCTCCATCTCGTCCATGGCGGGAGCCGTCGTCTTGAGCTGGGTGATCAGCGCGGCCAGGTCCTCCTCGGCGGCTTCGTCCGGCGGGGCAAGGTAGACGCGCTCGCCCGGACGGACGCCCGCCTTGACCTCCACGAACGTGCCGGTCGAGAGGCCCAGGCGGACCCTGAGCGGGACCGGGCCGTCGGTGCCCTGGACCCAGCAGACGGTGTAGCCCTGCTCGCGGATGACGGCCTGAACGGGCATGTAGACGACCTCCTCGAGCTGGCCGACGATGATGCGGGCGGTGGCGGACATGCCGGGGATGAACAGCTCGGGCGGCTCCAGCAGGGCCACCTCGGTCTCGTAGACCTTCTCGTCCATGCCGAGTTGGGCGTTCGTCGTGCTGGCCATGGGGCTGATGCGGGCCACCTGGCCCGGCAGGCTCCGGTCCGGGTGGGCTTCCGTGGTCACGATGGCCGGCTGGCCGACGGCGACCTTGTCGATGTCGCGTTCGCTGACGTTCAACTTGACCGAGAGCGCGGACACATCCGGGATTCGAATGATGACGGTGTTCTCCGGGACGGAGGCGCCTTCCTCGATGGTCACCTGTCGGCGCCCCCAGCTCCCCCCGGTGGACGATCCGTAGGCGATACGGCCGGGTTTCGGGGCGCGGATGGCGCACTTGGCCAGCATGTCCTCGGCCTTCCGCAGGCGTTCCCGTTCCAGTTCGTAGCTGGCCTGGCGGGAGCGGAGGCTGGCTTCCGACTGCGTGGACTGGCTGCGCGTGCGGGCCCGCACGCGCTCCATGTTGCGTTCGGCTTCCAGGTAGTCGCTCAGGCGCTGTTCGGCGTCCTTCTGCAGCGTGTAGCGGAGGAACAGCTCCAGGGATTCCCTGGCGGAGTCCATCTGGACGCGGCGACGCCGGGCCTGCAAGCGGTCCTGCTCGAGTTCGTTGGCGCTGATGTAGCCCTGCGGGGCCAGTTGCTCGGACCACCCGAGGGTGTCTTCGGCGCGGGCGTGCTCGCCGGCGGCCAGTTGCACCTGGCTGGCCAGGCGCCTCAGTTGCTGCTGGGCCTCGCCGCCGAGTTCCGGTCCCTCGTCGACGCGCCGGTCGGCCACGGGGTCGGGTGTGAGTATGCGTTCGGCAATGCGCCTGCCCAGTGCGGTCAGGTCGACGGCCTCGATGCCCTCATGGACGAGCCGGGTGGTGAGTTCGGCGCCCAGGTAGCTCTCCGCGTCCATCCAGGCGAAGCGGAGGGCTTGTTGGGCGCCCGCGATGTCGCTCTCGTTCTGCTTGAGCTGTATGGCGTGATTCTGCTCGGCCTGCACCAGGGACGCCTCGGCCTGGAAGAGGCTGATCTTGCGGTCGGCCACCGTCTCCTCCAGGGTGGCGGAGTCGAGCCGGGCGATGATGCGGCCCTCCTCGACGTCCTGCGGGGTGATGACCGATCCCTCCGGGGCGAGTTCGAGGATCGTGTTCCAGCCTTCGACCTCGCTCTTGATCTCATGGGGACGTATGGAGTAGATGTCGCCCCGTTCTTCGACCACGACGACCAGGTTGCCCCGCAGGACCTCGCCGATCGGGACGCTTTCCTCAGAGCGGGCGGGTCCGCCTCCGGGCAGGAGGCCGTAGCCGATGCCGGCCGTTGCGAGGAGGATCGCCAGGAGGAGCGCGCGCCGAAACGTCCTGCTGCGTCGCCGGCGCGGGGCCGGTCGGGGTGGCGTCCGAGGGGGCTGTGGTGTTGTGTTCGCCATGATGATGTGCCTCAGTTCCTACGGCGTGCGAGCAGGCATCCCGTTGCCCTGGCGGCCCCCCACGCCGGGCGGGCGTTCGCCTTGGCGGCGGCGGTCGGCCCGTCCGGCGGAGTCCTGGGGGCTTTCAGCTTGCTCATCCTGCGGCGTGTCCGTCTCGGCCGGCGAGCCGGCCTCGTCGATGGCTGCCGTCACGTCCGTCAGTTCGCTCTCGATCGGTTCTTCCTGGTCTTGCGGCGGGGTCACCCCGAAGGGGGGCTCCAGGTAGACTTCTTCGCCGTCCTGGAGTCCGCTGAGGATCTGCACGGACGTGCGCGTGAAGTGCCCGCACTCGACCCGTCGCATCGCGGGCCGGCCGGCCGTCCTCACCCAGCAGACGTGGCCGCCCTTGTACGTGCTGACGGCCTCGATCGGCACCAGCAGGACGTCGGGCAGGTCGGCCACCATGATCTCGGCCGTGGCGGACATGCCGGGGGTCAGGCCGTTGGGGACGGCGTCGATGGCCACCTCGGTCTGGTAGACCTTGATGTCCGGATTGAGCCAGGCATGCGCCGCGCTGGCCACCGGGCTGACGCTCACCACCGTGCCGGCGAAGAAGCGGCCCGGCATGGCCTCCACGGTCACGATGGCGGCCTGGCCTTCCTTGACCTTCTCGATGTCGGTCTCGTGGATGTTGACCTGCGCGGCGAGCGTGCTCAGGTCGGGGATGATGAGGATGGTCTCGTTCTGTCGGACGTCCTTGCCCTCGCGGACGGGGTCGCGCATGCGCTGCCAGGCGTTGGTTGTGGAGGCGTAGACGACGCGGCCCGGGCGGGGGGCGCGGATGATGGCATTGGCGAGCGTCTCGCGCAGGTCGTCGAGGCGCTGTTTCTCCAGGTTGAAGCTGGCCCGGCGGGATTCGCGCTCGGCCCTGGCCTGGGCCAGTTGGCTGGTGGCGCGGGCCAGTGTGCGGTCCAGGTCGCGCTGGGCCTCCAGGTAGTCGCTGAGCCGCTTCTCGACCTCCTTCTGGAGGGTGTAGCGCAGGAACAGCCGCAGGGCTTCCTCGGCCGCCGTCTGTTCGACGCGGGCCCTCTGTTCGTTCAGTTCGTCGCTCTTCAACTGGTTGGCGCTGATGTACGTCTTGCTGAACAGCGTCTGCGACGACTGGAGTTCGAACTGCGCCCGGCTGTATTCCTCGCCTTTGAGCTGAACGTCGGCGCTGAGGCGGCGGATGTCCTGTCGCGCCTCGCCCCCCAGGGCCAGGACGCCGTCAACCTCGGGTTCTGCCGGGCCGGCGGCCTCCTGGGCGGTCTGTTCCTGGTCGGACAGGAGGCTGCGGCGGACCTCGGCCTCGGCCAGCGCGCTCAGGTCGACGGTTTCCAGACCCCCCTCGGGGGCCAGCAGGCGTTCGGCGACGGGCGCTCCCACGTAGCGGTCCAGTTCCATGCGGGCGAACTTGACGTTCAGTTCGGCCAGCGCGGTGTTGCTCTCGTTCTGCTTGACCTGGATGTCGTAGTCTTCCTGGGCCTTGGTGTTGGCGGCTTCGGCGCTGTAGTAGCTGATCTCGCGGGAGCCGAGGCGTTCTTCGAGTTCGCTGACGTCCAGGCGGACCAGCACCATGCCCTGGTCGACGTCCTGCTGCGTGATGATGGTTCCTTCGGGGATGACCTCCAGGATCGTGCGACGGCCGTCGACCTTGCTCTTGATCTCCAGCGACTTGCGCGCGATGAGCGTTCCGCCCTCGGTCACCTTCACCTGGAGGCGGTCGCGCCGGACCTTGGCTGTGGAGAGGGCGCTGTAGTCCTCCTTCGGGCCGGAGTTGCCGAAGGCGGCGTAGGCCCCGCCGGCCAGCAGCACGCAGGCCAGGGCGATGGCGGCGACACGCCAGGCGGCCGCGACGCCGTGTTCGTCGCGGCCCTCCTTGCGCGGGTCGTTGATGACCTGCCGGCGGCTTCCGGGCGACCGGGCTTCGGTGGGCTGGTTATCGGTACTCATCGAAACTCTCCTTCAGTTCTCCGCGGTCCCCGACATCGAGGATGTCCATGTCGCGTGCCAGTTCCAGCCGGGCGACGCGGTAGTCGACCAGGGCGGCGGCCAGGTCGTTCTGGGCGCCGACGAGCGCCTCCTGGGCATCGAGAACGTCCCGGGCCTCCACGCGTCCGGCCTTCAGCAGCATCTGGGTGCTGTCCAGGCGGGTCTCGGCCAGCTCGACGCTGCGCTTCTGTATCTCGTGGCTTCGCAGGGCCCGTTCGTACTGCCGCCAGGTGGAGCGCACTCCGAGGACGACTTCGTCGCGCAGTTCCTCGTGATCGCGCCGGGCGCGGTCGACGTCGATGAGCGCGCGGCGGAAGGCGTTGCGTGCGGCGAGCTTGTTGAGCGGCAGGTCCAGATCGAAGCCCACCGAGTAGTCGGTGCGGGACACCTGGAAGTTCGTCGGCGAGTTGCCGGCGGTGTCGGTGGCCATGGTCGCCCGGAGGTCCAGGCCGGGCAGCAGGTCATTGGCGGTCACCTCCAGCCGGCGTTCGGCGTCCTCGACGCGGTTCCCGGACGTCAGGAGGTCCAGCCGGTGCGCCATGGCGAGTTCCTGGATGCGCTCGGCGGACAGGGGTATGGCCAGGTCTCCCTCCTCGGTCAGGCGGCTCAGTTCGGCCGGGTCCAGGATCAGCGGCGTCTCGGCGGGC
>JAAYEJ010000048.1 GCA_012728835.1 Candidatus Brocadiaceae bacterium
CTTGAGCCGATCCCGCTCCTTCTGGCTCATCTCGATCCGGTCTCCCTCCATCCGCTCTCCTTCCACCCGAAGGAAAGCGGACATTTCTATCCGCCGAAGACCGGACATTACTATCCGCGTATGACATAGACCTGCGGAGTGGCTTGCCCCCGCAGCGGAGCCGCTACACCTCCACCGGCAGACACCGCCGGACCAGCGCGCCGATGCCGAAGGAGAGGGCCGCGATACCGAGGCTGATCCCCGCCATCTCCAGGAACCGCGCCCCGAACGGCTGCCCGCGCGCGACCGCCATGTAGTAGTTGAAGAACGCGATGATCAGCAGTGTCGCCGCCAGCATCACGCCCAGGCAGAGGTACAGGTTCGAGAACACCATGTAGGGGGCGATCAGCACCATGACGGTGAGCGCGTACGCCAGTCCGGTGTACGTGGCGGCCCGCGCGGGGCTCAGCTCGTCGTCTTCCGATTTGCGCCCGAGGTACTCCGAACCGGCCATCGAGAGCGAAGCGGAGACGCCCGTAATCAGTCCCGCCATGGCCACCACGCGCGGCTGCGCGAACGCCAGCGTGAAGCCGGCCAGCGCCCCGGTCAGCTCCACCAGCGCGTCGTTCAGCCCCCGGACGACGGCGCCCGTGTACTTCAGCCGGTCCTCGTCGAGCATGCCGATCAGCCGCTCCTCGTGCTCGTGCTCCTCCTGAGCCAGCGCGGTCCCTTCGGGCACGATGTTGAACGTGCCGTAGTTCCCATGCGCGCGGTTCTCACCGGCCTCCATCAGCTTGATGACGAAGGTGTAGCCGAACAGCCGCGCAAGCAGGTAGAACCACCAGACTTTCAGCCAGTTCGGCGCGGGCGAACGGCCGGTATGCTCCCGCAGCATCTCGCTGTGGCGCAGTTCGTCCGCCGCGATCCGCTCCAGCACCTCCCGGTCCTGCTCGTCACTCACGGCGCGTGCAAGGCGGGAGTAGATGTGGTGCTCCGTCAGTTCGCTGCGCTGCGCCTTCAGCACCCACCTGCGCTCTTCTCTGTTCATCGAGCCATCCCCGCGTTGAAGCCTCTCGGTCAAATGTAACGCCACGCGTGGATGCCTGCAAGAAGGATGCGGTCTTGCGGACGCGCCCGGAAAGGGGTATAGACGGGAAGGGACTGGAGGCGTCAATCCTGCGGGAGGGAGATCATGGCGGCGAAGGCGATCCTGGCGATAGGGATGGTGTTCCTGGCGGCTGCGCCTCCGGGCGAGGGGCCGGCCACTGAGTCCAGGGTGATGCAGTTGCCGTCCCCGCAGACGACGGGAGGGCGGCCGTTGATGGCGGTGCTGAAGGACCGGCATTCGTCGCGTGCGTTCAGCAGCCGGCCGCTGCCGCACCAGGTGCTCTCGGACCTGCTCTGGGCCGCCTGCGGCGTCAACCGCCCGGACGGCCGCCGGACGGCGCCGACGGCACGCAACATGCAGCAGATCGACGTCTACGTGGCGCTGCCGGAGGGGCTCTATCTGTTCGACCCCCGGGAGCATGCCCTGAGGCCGGTCGTGGCCGAAGACCTGCGCGCCCTGACGGGCACGCAGGCGTTCGCCGCAACGGCCCCGCTCAACCTCATCTTCGTCGCCGATTATGCCCGGATGGGCGGCGGCTCGGACGAGAGCAAGGCCTTCTACGCGGCGACGGACACGGGCTTCAGCAGCCAGAACGTCTACCTCTACTGCGCCTCGGAGGGTCTGGCGACCGTCGTACGCGGCATGGTGAACCGGGAGGCGCTGGCGGCGGCCATGGGGCTGCGACCGCAGCAGCACATTGTGCTCGCCCAGACGGTCGGCTATCCGGCGGAGCCGCAGTGACCGCGCGGTGAAGCCGTGCGACGTGGCTGCGGGTGGGCCGCCTGAGAGGATCTGGATTCCTTCACCGGGCCGGCATGTCGGCCGCAAGGCAGTGTTTGGCCTCGGGGTGCGGATTCGTTAAGATGATGCTGTGCAGGCTTTGATAGCGGTCGCCCATCTTCGTTCGGATCGCAGGAGAGAAGGGGCCATGACGGACGGGGCGAAGGAGGAGAGCAGCAAGGGCGGGAGAATCGCGACGTCGCTGTACATCCTGGCGGCGCTCGTGGTGATCTTCGCGGGCATCAAGGCCGCCGAGAGGATCTTCGTGCCCTTCCTTCTGTCGGTGTTCATCGCCGTCATCGTCTCCCCCGTGATGCTGTGGCTGCGCAGGCGCGGCGTCGGTTCGGCGGTGGCCCTCACGCTGATGGTGCTGGCTCTGGTGGGGATTCTGATCGCGCTGACGAGCCTAGTCAGCTCCACCATGTACAGCTTCGGGCGCGACATGCCGGAGTATCAGCGCCTGCTGGCCCAGAAGACGGGGCTGGTCGCGGCCTGGCTGGAGGAGAAGGGCATGGAGGCCCCGGAGCAGTTCCTGCAGGACCAGATCAAGCCGCAGGCGCTGCTCCGGTTCACCGGCACCCTGATCGGCAGCCTCAGCGGCATGCTCGGGAACTCGTTCTTCATCCTGCTGACGGTCGTCTTCATGCTGCTGGAGGGCTCGGCCTTTGCGGCCAAGCTGGATGCGCTGCCGGAGGGCATGCGCAGGTTGACGGACCGGTACGGCGACGTGGTGGCGGGAATCCGCCGGTACATGGCGATCAAGACGCTGATCTCGGCGAGCACGGGCCTCCTGGTGATGGTGATGCTCTCCGTGCTCGGGATCAAGTACGCGGTGCTCTGGGGTGTGCTGGCGTTCCTGCTCAACTACGTGCCCAACATCGGTTCGTTCATCGCCGCCGTGCCGCCGGTTCTGCTGGCGCTGCTCCTGGAGGATTCCCTGTGGATGGCGGTGTGGGTGGCCGTGGGCTTCACGGCGATCAACATCCTCATGGCCAATCTGATCGAACCCCGCGTGACGGGCCAGGGCGTCGGACTGTCGACGCTGGTCGTGTTCCTGTCCCTCGTCTTCTGGGGCTGGCTGCTGGGGCCCGTGGGCATGCTGCTGTCCGTGCCCCTGACGATCAGCGTGAAGATCGCCCTCTCGAGCGACGAGAGCACCCGCCCGATCGCCCTGCTGCTGGGGCCGGCGACGCCGCCGGCCGTGCCGCCGCCGCCGCCGGCCGTGCCGCCGCCGTCGCCGGGGGGCGATCCCGACGCCCCATGATCGCGCCGCGTCGCTCCGTCTTCCTGCCGAACGACACGTCCACCGTCGCAGAGGGGGGCCCGAGGCGCGGCCCCGCACGTCCGCCTCCGCAGAAGGAGCCCCCATCGACCATCCCCATGCGGCCTGCATCCGCAGTTCCGCGTGCGGTCAGTCGGGCACGTGGTGCCGGCGAAGCAGCCGAGCCGTCTGCGTGCGGTAGGAGTAGGACAGGACCACAGGCTGTACTTCCAGGCTTTCCAGCCGTTCCTCCTGCGCAGGACTGTCCTGGTGCGCCTGCCTGAGGGCGTCCAGCACCTGCGCGGACTGCCACTGGCTGACTATGATCCTGCACCGTTCGCGGGCTCCCCCGCCCGGTTCACCGAAGCTCACCCGCTGCAGGTGTGCGATGGTGGCCGCCTCGGCGCCGGCCTGCATGGCGGCCTGGACGTATCTTGACGCCATCTCTTCGATGCAGACCAATGTGATCTCGGCGCACCGTTCCCGCAGCTGGAAACCGGCTTCGGGCTCAAGCTCCGGAAAGCGGCGACGCCAGGCGGTGCTCTTCTCGAGCTCGTCGATGGCGGCCACAATCTGCTCCATGGTGGCCGCATGCTGCTGAGGTCCGACCAGTGTCCTCGTGTCCAGCAGCCCGTTCAACAACGGGCTGCAGTAGATGAAACCCTTGCCGGGGCGATTCAGACGGCCCTTCTCGATCAACATCCGCATCAGCCCCTCCGCATCGAGGGCCGGGACCAGCAGACGGACAACTTCCTTCTCGGCGGGCACGGTGATGCGCAGCAGCCCCAGACGATCGCGCAGGCCGCTTCCTGATCCCAGTGTCACCATGGGGACGCCGGTGCCGAACTCCAGAGCCAGCCTCGCCAGCTCCTCCCCACTGCCGCTCATCGATGTAATGCATGTCATAATGGCGAGATCGCGCAGCAGGCCGGGCAAGCGGCTGCCTGCCTCGGGCGAAGGCGCGACGTGTGCGACCGTCGTGTCGACGAAGGAGCTGCACTCCTGCGCGTAGATCGTGCCGCGGCCGGGCAGGTTCATCTCGAGTGCGCCGGCCAGCCCGCGAACAAGGGGCTCTGAGGCTTCCGGGGCGACACTGAACTGACACAGCTCGATGGGGCTGTCCTCCAGCCTCTCCGCATAGCCCAGAAGGCCGAAGAAGCGGGAGTAACGGCGGCGCCTGACGCTGCGTCCGCTTTCCACCAGAACGGACCCGACCCCCATCTCTGACAGGCGCTCCATCATGGCGCGGCCATGGTTGCGCGCCACGGCACATGTGATGCGGTGGACCGTGCTGCCCGGATCACTCACCGCTGTCCACTCCTTCCCCTGCCCGCGCCACCTTTCGCTGACGCAGTCGCGAGACCAGCCCGAACAGAAGCACGGCGACGACAGGGTAGACCGACGCCATGGCGAGGATCCCGAAGCCATCGGCAATGTCCAGCTCACCGCCCAGTCCAAGGCCCATCGCCAGGACCAGCGGCACAGTGACCGGACCGGTCGTGACGCCGCCGCTGTCCCAGGCAATGCCCGTGAACTCCTCGTCGCTGACCAGTGTCAACGGAAATAGAACCAGGTAGGGCGGCAACACCATCCAGACCATGGGAATGCCGTAGAGGATGCGGATCACCCCTGCAAGGAGGCCGAATCCCACCCCGATCGAGACGGCCCGCACGACGGAGTGGCTCTTGATGGTGCCGACGGTGTGATCCTCCACCGTCCTGCCCAGGGCCTTGAGGGCAGGTTCGGCAACGGTGGATCCATAGCCCATGCCGAAGGCGAAGAGCAGGATCAGCAGGACGCCGATGCGCGTCAACTCCGGATGTGTCAGGGGTGACGTACGGACGCGATGGATGTACAATTGACGATCACGGTCGTACCATTCGGGCCGGAACTCCACCGTCTGAACGGATTCGCCATCGAACATGTGGAAGACATCCACCCGGCCTTCCTTGATGTTGGCCGCCGGGAACACAACCGCAGGGTCGAAGCCATGGATGACGATCTGCCCCTTCTCTACCTGCATATCGCGGTACACCTGCGGCAATCGCCCCCCCACTTCCCTGCCCAACTGGCTCAAGCCGATCCCGATCCCCGTGGTGAGCAGGCACAAGCCGACCAGCGCAGAGGCGATTCCCAGAAACACCTCGTCCAGATAGCGTGGCCGATCTCGAATCAGGCACAGGAGCACGACGGCCAGGAACGCGACGAGCGGCAGAAGAGCCCGGGCCGCGTAGGTCAGTTCTCTGCGCAATATGGCGGAGACATGCGGTGTACCGCCCTCGCCGAGGGATCCCTGGGGCAGTCCTGCCCCATCATCCGTGTCCGCAGCCGCCAGAAGCCCCGGGGTTTCCTCGCCGCCGTGCCTGGCGGCGTAGTCCCTCAGCGCCTCTTCGTTGCGGAACAACTGCAGGGCCTTCTCGCGATTCTCGGGTGCGAAGAACTCGCGCTGCCCGGTCGGAGGCGGAACACGCGGCAGCAGGACGGCCCCGAGCATGAGGACGGCGAGGACGGGAAACGCCGAGGCGAGTGCCACGGTGCCGAACCCGCTTACCGTCCCCTCGGCTCTGCCGGAGGATCTGGAGACGCCGATGCCCAGTGCCAGAACCAGCGGCACGGTCACAGTGCCGGTGGTGACGGCGCCGGAGTCCCATGCCAGCCCCACGATGCTCGCCAGGTTCGCCGAGCGTGAGACCACGTACGAGAGCGGCAGCAGAAGGCCGATGGTGCCCAGGATGAAGGGTTTGAGGGACACCCCCGCATAGATCCGCACCATGCCGACGGTCATGGCGGCGCCCACCCCGATGGCGATGGCGCCGATCAGCCATTCCGGCTCGCGCTGCAGCAAGTAGAACAGCAACGGGGCTTCCCAGGCGGCGATGTCGCTGCCCAGCGCCCGCAGGGCCGCCACGGCCGGCTCGGCCAGCGTGGCACCCACTCCGAGCAGAAAGCCCACGGGGATGATCGCTCGCAACCCGCCGCGCGAGGGCAGCCGACTCCCAACCCGCTCAGCCAACGGCATCAGGCCGATGAGCAGCCCTTCCAGGAACAAGGTCAGTCCCAGCACCACCAACGCGATCCCGCCGGCCACCCGCAACGCCTGTTCCGGCGCGCGGCCGAATATGAGCACCTGGAACGCCACGAGATAGGCTACGATGAAGGCAACCGACCTCAGTTGCTCGCGCAGCCGCACGGCCGCGTAGCCCCCGACCATCCGCAACGCGACGGGGAAGGGTATCTGTACTCTTGGCTCTGCCATAGTTCCTGGTCGAAACGCGTCCGGTTCCATCTGCGAAGGGTGCCCTGAGGCGTTCGCAGACACGCCGCCGGTCTCTGCCCGGAGTGCGGCCCGGTCAGCCGAACGGTGTCCCTGCCGACATTGGACACGACAGGTGGGGCGGCGTCAACCGCCCGCGAGATGCGGCCCTGGCGCCTGAGGGACCGTGCGTCACTCGCGTGCACAGGCGGCCGGGGCCGGTCATGGTGCGGAGGCGGTTGCGCCGGCGGGAACGGCACGGCACAGCCGGGGCGGGGCGCCGCGCTGGCACGAATCCGGCACGCACGGACGGCCGGCCCCGTTCCCGGCCTGCCAGGCCCGGGCAGGCTCGCGGACCCGACGCATCCGGCGCGTTCAGTCCTCGACCGTGAACCGCCCGACCATCGGCTGCTCCAGGGTCACGTAATCCTCGTAGCGCATCCGGACCGTGCGGTCGTGCGTCCCGGCACGGAAGACGATCTCGTCCCGTGTGCTCAGCGACTCGTCCATGCAGGTGTCCATGCCGTACTGAGAGCCGAACGGCGGCTCGGCGCCGATCTGGCAGTCGGGGAAGAGCACCTTCAGTTCGGGCTCCTCGGCCAGCCTCACCGGGCCGCCCAGCATGTCCCCGGCGGCCCGCATGTCGACGTGGCGGCTGGCCGGCAGCACCAGCATGCAGGCGGTCTCGCCGTCCTTGACGATGACGGTCTTGGCGAACATGTGGCCGGTCACGTGCTCGGACGCAGCCACTTCCTGGGCGCTGAAGGCCTGCTCGTGCCGCTCCAGACGGAACTCCACCCCCTTCTCGGAAAGGAATGCCTCCACGTCCATGTCGCGTCCCCCCTTTGCCCCAAAGCCACGCGAACACAGAGTCCTTTCCAGCCACGATACCCCGCCCCCGGGGCCGCGTCAACCCCTTTGCACGGCGCGTCTGCGGACGGCCCGCTCACCGTACGAGCAGGACGGGGCAGGGGACCTCGTCGACGATGAGCTGCTTCTCACGCGCCATCAGGTCGCGGCGGGCCGTGCTGGCCCGGTAGGCGCCCATGACCAGCAACGTGGCGCTCCGGTCCTTCTGCTCGCGCAGGATGGCCGTGTGGCAGGCGCCGCGCAGGAGCGACGTGCGGTGCTTCACCGCCGCTTTCTCGGCCAGTTGCGCCACGTAGTGGATCTGCTTCCTGCACGACTCCTCCAGCTCATGCTCGTATTCCTCCATCTCCTCTTCGATGAAGATGTGCGACGACAGGAGCTGCTTGAGCGTGCTGGTATCGACGACGGACGCGATGATGAGGAACGCGTCCTCGGCCGCTGCCAGACGGATGGCGTCCCGGGCGGCCTTCATGCCCTCCGGGCTGCCCTCGGCAAACAGAAGGATCGTGGCGTAGGTGTGACGGGCCATAGTTCAGCGCGCCTCCGAGGTCGGTGCCGAGCCGGGAGCGGGGCCGTCGGCGGCCTGCCGCTTGCGTTTCACCTTGCGCAGCACGATGAACTCCTCGCGTTGCCGCTCGGCCAGGGCGTCCTCGATGCGCCGCAGGACCCCCTTATATTGCGGGATGTACACCTTTTCAAGCGCGTTGACACGGCGCTGCGTGCGCTTGATCTCGCGGGCCAGGCGCAGGACGGCATTCTCCACCTCGGCCAGCTCGGCCACCAGCGGCAGGGACTCCAGGAAGCACCGCATCGCCTGGTCGGTGTGGCTGCGGCCGTCGGCGATGCCGAACTGCAGCCCGAAGGGCGCCGGGGTGCAGCGTATCCGGGGCACCGCCACGCCCATGACCGAGCGCGTCGTCGCGCTCAGAACGTGCTCCATGCGCGTCCCGGCCGCCTGCCGCTGCAGGCCCGTCAGCCCGGAGCGCACGGCCGCCCGGTGCAGGGCCTCGTAGGCCTCGGCCATCGTCCGGTCGATCTGCTCCTTGATGCGTCGGGCGGCCTCCACCTGGGCCATGAGTTCGAGCACGAGGATCTGCCGCTTCTGCTCCAGAAGCTCGTGACCCTCCTCCACGCGTTCCAGGCGGTCCTGCAACTGCAGGTAGTTGCGTCGGGTCGGTGTCGTATCGAGCGCCGGCATCGGTTTCACCCGGACATGGAGGGGCCCTGTTCGCCGTCCGCCCCGTCATCGCGGGGGAGGTAGCGGTCCAGCAGTTCGTCGTCGAGCCGCGCCAGTTCGCTGCGCGGCAGCACGCCGGCCACCTGCCAGGCGAGGTCCAGGGTCTGTTCGATGGAGCGGTTCTCCTGCTCGCCCTGGTGGACGTACTCCCTCTCGAAGGCATCGCCGAATGCGAGCACCTGCCGGTCCATGGGCGAGAGTTCCTCCTCGCCGATGACGCTGGCCAGCCCGCGCACGGACTCCACCCGGCTGTAGGCGGCGTAGAGCTGGTTGGAGATGTCCATGTGGTCTTCCCGCGTGGACCCCTTGCCGACGCCGTCCTTCATCAGGCGCGAGAGGCTCAGCAGAGCGGCGACAGGCGGATAGACGCCCTGCCGGAACAGCCCGCGGTCGCAGACGATCTGCCCTTCGGTGATGTAGCCCGTCAGGTCCGGCACGGGGTGCGATATGTCGTCGGCCGGCATGGTCAGGATGGGCATCAGCGTGATGGAGCCCTCGGAGCCCTTGATGCGGCCGGCGCGTTCGTAGAGGGCGGCCAGGTCGCTGTACAGGTGGCCCGGGTAGCCCTTGCGGGCGGGGATCTCGTCGCGGGCGCTGCTGATCTCGCGCAGCGCGTCGCAGTAGTTCGTCATGTCGGTCATCAGCACGAGCACGTGCATGTCGCGCTCGAACGCGAGGTACTCGGCCAGGGTCAGGGCCGTGCGCGGGGTCTGCACGCGCTCGACGCTGGGGGTGTCGGCCGGGCTGAGGAAGAGGGCCACCTTGGCCAGCACTCCGGCATCCTCGAACGAGCGGCGGAAGAAGTCGGCCTCGTCGTTCTTGATCCCCATGGCGGCCAGGATGACGGCGAAGGACTCCTCGCGGCCGGGCAGCGTGGCCTGGCGCACGATCTGCGCGACCAGGCGGTCATGGGGCATGCCCGAGCCGCTGAAGACGGGCAGCTTCTGGCCCCGGATGAGGCTGTTGGAGCCGTCGATGACGCTGATGCCCGTCTGGATGAAGTCGGTCGGGTAGGCGCGGGCGGCCGGGTTGACCGGCCGGCCGCTGACCTCGCGGAGTTCTCCGCCATACGGGGCCGGGCCGCCGTCGATGGGCCGGCCCAGCCCGTCGAAGACCCGCCCGAGCATGTCCTGGCTGACGCGCACGGCGAACGGCCGGCCCAGGAACCGCGTGCGCGTGCCCGCGCCCGACAGGCCCATCGTGCCGCCGAGCACCTGTACCACGGCCGTGTCACCGTGGACCTCCAGCACGGTGCCCGGACGGCGCCGGCCCTCGTTGTCGGTCACCTCCACCGTCTCGTCGTAACCCACGCCGTGCACGCCCGAGATGAACACCAGCGGGTCGTCCACACGGTCGACGCCCACGTACTGAACCGGCTGGTCGCGCACGGGTTCGCCAGGGGAGGATGCGATCGGGTCGGTCATGGGGCGTATTCCCTTTCCAGCTCCCCGAGCTGCTCGTCCAGCCGGCTCAGGAGGGCACGCAGGGCGTCCTGGTCGTCGTTGGGGATGCGCGAGGCGGCGCGCTGCAGCTCCCCGACGGCCTCCATCTCGCGGATGCGCGCGATGGGAGCCCCGCGTCGGATGATGTCCTGCGCCCGACGGTAGAAGGTGACGAACGCCGTGAGCAGCATCACCTGCTTGATGGGGCTGCAGAACGTGTCGATCGGGTCCAGGGCATTCTGGCGCAGGAAGCCGTTCTTGAACATCTCGGCCACCAGCAGGATGAGCCTCTGGGCGTCCGGGAGCACGTCGGGGCCGACCAGGCGGACGATCTGCTGCAGCTTCTCCTCTTCGGACAGCAGCCTCACCATCTCCTCACGCCGGGCCGCCCAGTCGGGGCTGAGCCGGCGCCACCAGTCCGCCAGGTCGTCCACGTACTGGCTGTAGGAATCCAGCCAGCTGATCGCCGGGTAGTGGCGGGCATGCGCCAGGGCCGGGTCCAGTGCCCAGAGGCAGCGGGTGAAGCGCGTCGTGTGCTGGGTGACCGGCTCGCTGAAGTCGCCCCCGGGCGGGCTGACGGCGCCGACGACGGTCACGCTGCCCTCCCGCCCTTCGAGCGTCTCCACCTGGCCCGCGCGTTCGTAGAACTCGGCCAGCCGGGCGGCCAGGTAGGCCGGGAATCCCTCCTCAGCCGGCATCTCCTCCAGCCGGCTGCTCGCCTCGCGCAGCGCCTCGGCCCAGCGGCTGGTCGAGTCCGCCATCAGCGCCACGTGGTAGCCCATGTCCCGGTAGTACTCGGCCAGCGTGATGCCGGTGTAGATCGACACCTCGCGGGCCGCCACCGGCATGTTGGACGTGTTGGCGATCAGCACGGTGCGCTCCATCAGCGAACGCCCCGTGCGCGGGTCGGTCAGGCGCGGGAACTGGCGCAGGATGTCGGCCATCTCGTTGCCGCGTTCGCCGCAGCCGACGTAGACGACGATGTCGGCTTCGATCCACTTGGCCAGTTGCTGTTGGAGGATCGTCTTTCCCGTGCCGAAGTCGCCCGGCACGGCGGCCGCCCCGCCGCGCGCGATCGGAAAGAGCGTGTCGATCACCCGCTGTCCGGTCACCATGACCGCGCGGCCGGCCGCCCGGGAACCGTACGGCCGGGCACGCCGCACGGGCCAGCGCTGGACCATCGAGAGGCCCGGCACGCCGGCCTCGGCAGACTCCACCAGCACGTCGTTCACGCCGTAACGGCCCGCCGGACGCACCGAGGCCACCCGGCCGTGCACGCCGGGAGGCACCAGCAGCCGGTGCTCGACCGCGGGCGTCTCCTGCACCACGCCGAACAGCCGGCCCGGCACCAGGCTCTCGCCCGGCTCGACCCGGGGGGTGAACTCCCACTGCCGGTCGGCGTCGATCGGGCTGAGGTCCTGCCCGGCCCCCAGATACGGCCCGAACCGCTCGGCCAGAGCCCCCAGCGGACGCTGCACGCCGTCGAATATGCCCCCCAGCAGCCCCGGCCCGAGATCGACCGACAACGGACGGCCCGTGCGCTCCACGGCGTCGCCGGGGCGAAGCCCCGTCGTCTGTTCGTAGACCTGGATGGTGGCCACGTCGCCGGAGAGCTTGATGACCTCGCCGATGTGACGCTGCGGGCCGACGCGCACGACCTCGTAGGCCTCCACGCCGCGCAGGCCCCGGGCGTCAACGATCGGCCCGCTGACGCGGACGACCGTGCCGTTCTCCGCACCGGATGCGTTCATGGCCGGCCCTCCTGCGCGTCGATGACCAGGGGCGCCACGCGTGACTCGATCTCCGGCCACAGCCGCTCCATGCGGGCCTCGAACGTCTGGTCGGCCAGCTCCCCCCCGCCTGCGCCCCGCACAACGAGCCCGCCCGAGGCGTCCGGCGCATCGTCGGAGAGCGTCACGCGGACCGCGCGGCCGGTGCGGTCGCGCACGGCCCGTTCCACGGCCGCCGGCAGCGACCGGCCCCAGCGCTCCCGGTCCCGCGGCCGGAGCCCGAGGGCGAACTGCTCGCCCGACATGGCCTCCACGGCGCGCGCCGCCAGTTCCGTCAGGACGTCCGGATAGCCCTCGGCCTCCGTGAGCCGCGCCAGGGCCTCCAGCGCCTCGGCGCGCACCCGCTCGAGCACCTCGCGGCGGCGGCGCAGGCGCAACGAGGCGACGCGCTGTTCGAGCCGCGCCCGCCCGACGCTCTCCAGCCGCTCGACCCATTCGTCCGACCGGTCCAGGACCATCCGGGCCGTCTCGGCCGCCTCCTTGCGGGCCGCGTCCAGGATGGCCCGCGCCTCGCGCTCGGCGGCCTGCCGCCGTCGCTCGGCCCGTCGCTCGGCATCGGCGCGTATCTCCTGCGCCAGGTTGTCTTCCTGTTCACTCATGCGCTTTCCGGCGTGTCTTTCCTGGGACGACCTCAGAGCCTGATCCCGACGGCCTCGCGGATGAGCTTGAGCAGCGACGGCCCCTCGGCCGCCGGGCCCTCGGGGCCGGGGATCTCCACGATCAGCGGCAGCGTGTCGCCGAACCGGATGGCGTTGATCTGCCGGCGGACCCCGTCGGCGACCCGTTCGGTGACGATGACGACCTCGTCGGCCTTCGCGCGCGCCAGCCGGTCCAGCTCGGCGGCGGCCTCGCGCGCGTCGGAGACGACGGTGCCGCGCACCCCCGCGAATCGGAAGCCGGTCACGGTCTCTTCGTCGGCGATGACGTGGAACTCCATCGGACCCTCCCTCCTGCCCGCTACGTCACCTTCAGCCAGAGCGCGTAGAGCAGGACGGACACCAGGAGGCCGTAGATCGCGATGCCCTCAGCCAGCGCAACGAAGATGAGGCTGCGTCCGAGCAGCTCCGGTTTCTCGCTGGCCGCCCCAAGCGCAGCGGTGCCGATGCGGGCCACCGCGTACCCTGCCGCCAGGCACGGCACGCCGATGGCTACCGCGATGGCCACCGCCAGGTCCCAGCGCACCGGCGAGGACTCCCCGGTCGACGGCTGGTCCTCAGCGGTCGCCGCCGCCTCGCCCGGCGTGTCCGAGAACGCGGCCAGGGCCACACCGGACGATGCGCAGAGCGTGCCCAGCACAAGCGTCAGCAGGAGCACGCGGCCGACGTACTGCCTCTTCATCCGCCCGACGTCCATGATGCATCTCCTCAACGAACAAGGTCCTACGGCGATCCGTCTCCGTCTCCGTCAAGGCGGAACGGCCGGTAGCGCACGCCCTCCGCCTGGAAGAACTTGGTGAAGAACTCGTAGTACTCCAGACGCAGTATCTGGATGGTCACGATCAGGCCTTCCAGCCCGACGATGACCGCCGTGCCCAGAACGAACACCAGGGCGGACCAGACGGCGGCGCCCGGAAGCCCGGCCACGATACGCTGGAGGATGAACACTGTAAAGCACAACGCGGCATGGCTCAAGGCGAACGCCGCCACCCGCAGGAACGAGAAGGTGTTGGCCACGAAGACCATCAGGGTCTCCAGCCCCTCGACCAGGCCCTCGAACACCCCCATGGCCAGGCCGCCGGCCGATACCGGCTCCGACGGGCGCAACACCCTGTGGAGCGGCTCATGGAGGATGAGCACCAGCAAAGGCACGCCGACGGCGGCAACCGCCAGCCAGAGGTCCTCCCTGCCGAAGCCGGCCACCACGCACTTGGCCGCCAGACCCAGCAGCCCCCAGTAGAGGACGATGCCGGTCAGCCCGAATCGGCCCAGCAGGCCGCCCTCGTAGTCGCCCCTTCGCAGCCGGTTCACGATGTTCAGCACCGCCCCCAGGCTGATGAGCGCCATGCCGAGCCCCATGGCGAGCAGAAGGTAGCGGACCACCATGTCCGGCGAACCGGCGTGCTCGCCCTCGAACCGGATCGGCTCGAAGCCGAGCGTCAGCGGGAAGCCCCGGTCGGCCAGCGACAGCCCGAAGAACGTCCCCTGCACGAACGTGCCGAACAGCATGGCGGCCAGGCCGCTCGCGGCGACCACGTGGCCCAGCTCCCGGGGCACCCGGGCGCGCGCCCGCCACGCGATCAGGACCCCCGCCGCCAGCAGGCAGAGCCCGTGGCCCAGGTCGCCGAACATGACGCCGAACATGACCAGGAACGTGACGGCGAACATCGCCGTCGGTTCCAGCTCGGTATACGAGGCGACGCCGTAGCCCTGCACCAGCCGCTGGAAGGGGGCCAGGAACCGCGAGTGCACCACGTAGCTGGGCACGCGGCCCTGCCGGATCTCCTCCGGGTCCGGGGGGCGGTCCTCGACGATCGCCCGTCCGCCCGTCGCCCGCAGGACCGCCTCGCGCACCTCCTCGACGCGGTGCTCCGGCGCCCAGCCTGCAATCACCGCCGTCGCCCAGGTCACGCCGAAGGTCTGCTGGGCCTCGCTCAGTCGGGTCTCCACGGCCAGGGCCGCCGCCGCCTGCCGCAGGGGCTCGCCGTAGGGAGCCGCCAGGCCCTGGAGTTCGGCGCGGAACGTCGCCACGCGGCCGGCGAGTTCCTGCCGCTTCCGCACGGCCTCCGAACACACGTCCGCCGGCGTGCGCCCCTGCCAGGCAGGCACGTTCTGCTCCTCGAAGCCGTGGTCCCTGAGCACCGTCTCCATCGCGAACCGCCGGCGGCGCGAGCTGAGGGCGAGCAGGTGCACCGGCCGGCCCGGCGCCACCTCCCACTCGTCCAGTGGCAGCAGCAGCACGCCGTCGGGCATGGCCTCGCGCAGGGACTGCAGGCTGCCCCCGTCGACCAGGCCCAGGCGCGCGTCCAGCAGGTCCGAGTCCGCCAGGCGCTCCAGCGACGCGCGCACGTTGCGAAAGGGCGTCAGCCCGCGCACCAGTTCGTCGGTCTCGTGCAGCGCCTGCTCGGCCGCGGCCAGCCGGTCGGCGCTCGAGCCGAGGGCCGCCTCCACGGAATCGAGCAGGGCCTCCACCTCGCCGGTGCTCATCGGCGTCTCGGGAATCTCGGAAGGAGGGGCCGCCGCTTCCAGTCCCAGACGGCGCGCGATGGCCTGCAGGCGGCCCGCAAGCGCCGCACACCGGGACACGTCGTCCGGGATGCGCTCCGGCTCCAGGCGCCCGCCGCCCTCGTCCAGGCTGCTCTTCAGGTGCAGGACGCCCAGGCGGCCGAGCACCTCCGCCACAGGGCGGGCCTGCGCCTCAAGGACCACGATGCGCAGCTTGCGCATGGCAGCGGCCATCCACATCGCCCGTGTCCTTCACTCGAGCTGAGAGCCGAAGCGACGTCAGCCCGGATTCGGCCGTTCGGCCGTCTCCTCAGGCGTCCGTCCATGGTGCAGCCTCTGGGCCAGTTCCAGCAGGCGCCGCGTTTCGTTTCGTTTCAGGTAGAAGTAGCTGACCAGGAGCGCGCCGGCCGACGACGTGGAGTAGAACTGCCGGTCGGCGGCGTGAACCGTCCGCTGCCACAGCACCTCCTCCAGCTCGCCGATGTCGGCCGCGGCGCCAACGCCCGGCACCCGGCGCAGGAACGGCACCGTATCGACCAGGCGGTCGATGTCCGGCCGGGCATGCACCGCCTGCAGCATCTCGTCGGTCGCACCGCCGGCGGCCGGCGGCAGATACGGCGACCACTCCTCCCACGAGAGCGCGTAGACGGCCGAGGCCCGCAGGGTGGCCAGCAGGCGCATCGCCTCGCGTTCGGCACGGATGGGCCCGGCACAGCGCCGGGCCTCCGCCGCCGGGAGCCGGCCGATCGCGTCCCGCACGCCCTCCCAGTAGCCCCGGTCGAAGGCCATCTCCAGGTACGCCCGGTTGCGCGTCGCCTCGTGGGCGTCCATCGCCTCCCGCGCACCGGACCGGACGAAGGGCAGAGGGATCGCGTCCACGAAGGCGCCGACCGTCGGAGCCGCCCGCAGCACGTCCACCGGCAGCGCGCGGTTGTCCGGCAGGTCGATCAGGTAGGGGGACGGGTCCTCCTTCGAGCCGTGCAGGCGCAGCAGAACCTTCAGGTTCTCGACGCGGTAGCGGTCCAGCAGCCGGCGGTAGAGCACACCCCGGGGCCCGCCCGCGTATCGGGCGAGGCCGTTGAGTTCGGCGACGCAGCCGCGCAGGATGACCCGTTCCAGGTCCGACCGCCCCGCGACACGTTCGTGCGGGTAGAGGCGGAGTGCCAGGTCGGGCAGAGACGGTTCCCGCGCCAGCTCACGCAGCCGGTCTCCCTCCAGCAGGAGGCTGCGGCGTCCGCGCAGTTTGGCGAAGAGGAACTCCCCCGGTACGTCGCCGAGCGCCGGGGCCTGCGCATCGGCTGGGAGAGCACTTGTCATCGGCTCATCCGTGCTGCGAGCCCGGGGGCCACGACGTCCACCGCCGTTTCGACTGCGCGCGCCATGTGGGCCGGCGCGATGCGCTCGACGGAGGGGAGGTCCTTCTCCTCCCGTTCCAGGCGCTCGGCCATCCGCTCCCCGAGGGCGCTCTCGACCCTCTCGACGGCCGCCGCGGCCTTCTCGCGCGCCTCTTCCTGCGCCTCGGCCACGAGGCGGCGCGCGTCCCGACGGGCCCGCTCCAGGATCTCCTCGGCCTCACGCTCCGCCCGGGCGATGACGCCGCGCGCTTCGTGCTCCACGCTCAGGAGGCGGTCGATGACGTCGCTCACTGCTCCTCCTCCTGCGCGCCGACGATGGCGGCGATCAGCTCATCGGCGGCACGCACGGCGACCAGCCGGTCGTAGAGCCCGGGCATCTGCATGAGCGTGCCGATGTCGGCGAGCACCTCGACGTTGGGGCCGGGATTGTGGGCTTCGGCGACGACCAGGAAGACCAGGTGCACGGGCCGCCCGTCCGCCGAGTCGAACTCGACCCCGTCTCGGCTCACGCCCACCGCAACGGCCACCCCACGGATGCCCTCATGCCGGGCATGCGGGATGGCCACGCCGGAGCCGATGCCCGTGCTGCCCTTGTCTTCGCGCGCGTAAAGGGCGTCCAGGAGCGCCTCGCGGTCCCGTGCCCGGCCGGTTCGCACGAGGAGTTCGAGGAGTTCGGCAATCGCCTCCTCCTTGTCCACCGCTTCCAGTGGAACCTTCACCGTGTCTCTGCTGAGGAGAGATGCGAAATCCATGGGGGGGCCTTTGAAGCCGGCATGGCGCCGCGTGGTCAGTTAGTGGACTATACGCCAATGCCCACCGTGTGTCAACGCGCAGTCTATGCTCCGGGCCGGGGAGTTGCGGGCGCGCCCGCCGTGGCGGTACACTCTGCGCGACCCGAAGGAGCCCCCATGGTCGGACCGGACCTCCTCCCCCAGCGGCGAAGCGTTGCCCCTGCCAGGATCCTCTGGGTACGGGCGCTGAGCTGGGCGTTCTACTGTAATGTCCCATAAGTGCGGTTGATTAACAGTTCGCGGCATGGTATCATTCTCCGCATAGGAGGGTGAGGACCATGCGACGAGCCAAACCGATTGTGCTGGACAAGGAACAGACGGAAGTCCTGAC
>JAAYEJ010000049.1 GCA_012728835.1 Candidatus Brocadiaceae bacterium
AGACGCCCGGGCAACTCGATCCGGTCGGCATCGGACCGTCCGGACCGGCCGGCGGCGCGCCGTTGCGTCGGCCGCCACCCGTGCGCCCGTGTCGGGCGGCGTGTGCGCGGGACGGCTCGGGGGGCGGAGGCCGGCGAATTCCCGTGCGAGACGCCCGAACGCGACAGCGGGCGCGGGCGGCCGGCCGGGGGCGGCCTGCGGCATGGAGGGTGCGCTGCGGCGTGCGGCGGCCCGGCGGCGGGGGCACGTCAGCCGGCCGGCCGGTCGGTCTCCCGGGGACGGGGCCGGAGCCGAGCGGGCGGTGGCATGGCCTTTGCTTCCTATGGGGCGGACCCATTGACGGGATGGGGAGGCTTGAGGGACCCAGCGTTTGCACCGGCGGCGCACCACACCCCCTCCACCGCCTCAAGCGCACCAAGGGCTTTCCCATTCCACGCCCTATGCCTCTCATTAGGGCCCAGGCCCCTGCGCGGTGCAACGCCACGCAGGGGCCTGTCTTTTTTGGCCGCGGCTCGGCGGCGGGGGGGAGTTTGACGCCTTTGCCGAGCCCGTGGTAGCATTGACGACTCTGACGGCCCCTGCCGGCCGTTCCCGACTGCCGCCGCACGTGGAAGTGGCACATGGGCGATCGCGACGACTCTGGGCATCCGGTCCCGCTGCGGGAGGTCTGCGCCACCTGCCGGGCGGCCTGCCCCGTGCACACCGACACGCAGGCGTACGTGCAGCTTATCACCCAGGGCCGCTATGAGGAGGCGTTCGAGAAGATCCGGGAGTTCAACCCCTTCCCGTCCGTCTGCAGCCTCATCTGCCATCACCCGTGCGAACAGGCCTGCCGGCGCGGCGACGTCGACGATCCCGTGGCGCTGCGGCATCTGAAGCGCTTCGCCGTCGAACAGGCGCGGCCGTACAGGGAGCGCCGCCGCCGCCGGGCGCCCATCACGCAGCCGCAGACGGTCGGGGTGATCGGCGCGGGGCCCGCCGGTCTGACGGCCGCGCATGACTGCGTGGCGGCCGGTTACGCGGCGACCGTCTACGACGCGCACGACCGCCCGGGCGGCCTGCTGGCCCATGCGGTGCCCGCCTACCGGCTGCCGCCGGACGTGCTGGAGCTGGATCTGGACGACATCCGCGCGCTGGGAGTCCAGGTCGTCTGCGGCACGGCCGTGGGCCGCGATGTGTCCCTGGACGAGGTCCGTGCGCGGCACGACGCGGTGGTTCTGGCGGTGGGCCTGTCGCGCAGCCGCACGCTGCCGCTCACGAACGGCGACCACCCGGACGTCCTGGGCGCGCTGGAGTTCCTGCAGGCCGTGGCCGCAGGCGCGCGCCCGGCGGTGCCGGCGGACGTGCTGGTGGTCGGAGGCGGCAACGTAGCGGTGGACGCGGCGCGCACCGCCCTGCGGCTCGGCGCGCAGGCTGTGCGGATGGTCTGTCTGGAGGATGAGTCCGAGATGCCGGCCTGGGACTGGGAGTGCCGCGAGGCGCTCGAAGAAGGCATCGGGATCGTCCACCGGCGCGGGCCCACGGAGGTGGTCGTCCGTGGCGGCGCGGTGGCGGGGCTGGTCGTGCGGGAGGTGGAGCGCGTCTTCGACGACGACGGCCGATTCGCACCGACCTACTTCGACGACCGCCGCAGCACGATCGACGGGCAGATGGTGATCCTGGCCGTCGGGCAGCAGGCGGACCTGGGCCTGCTGGACGGGACCGAGGTCGAGCGGCAGGGGGCCGGGCGCATCCGCTTCGACCGGGCGACCATGGCGGCCTCCGTGCCGGGCGTCTTTGCCTGCGGGGAGGTTGTGGCGGGGCCCGGAAGTGCAATCGAGGCCGTCGCCGACGGGCACCGGGCCGCCCGCGCCGTGCTCCGGTACCTTCGGACGGGCCGGGTGGAGCCGGTGGCCGAGGAGGAGGCCGGCGAGGAGGTCGGCCCGCTGACCGAGGACCTGATCCGGCACCTCCGGCGCGCCGAGCGCGTCGCGATGCCGACACTCTCGGCCGAGGCGCGGCGGAGGAGCTTCGCCCGGCTGGAACTCGGGTACTCCGAGCGCGATGCGCTCCGCGAGGCCTGGCGCTGCCTCTCGTGCACGGCGGGCGCACAGGTGGACGAGGCGAAGTGCGCCGCCTGCCTGACGTGCCTGCGGGTCTGCCCCTTCGGCGTGCCGATGGTGGACGACGTGGCCCTGATGACGTCGGACATCTGCCAGGCCTGCGGGCTGTGCGTCGCGGAGTGCCCGGCCGGCGCCATCCGCATCGGCCGACACGCCGTGGGCGACATCGCCGGGCGCATCGCGGAGCTGCTGAAGCGTGCCGACCGCCCCGTCACGTGCGTGGAGATCGCGTGCGCGCGGGGGGCGGAGTCGCGCGTCGCGCTGCAGGACCACGTGCACGCCCGCAACGGCGACGAGGTCGGTCACATTGCGGTGGCCTGCGCGGCCCTGGCGGACGAAGTGGACATGATGAAGCCGTTCGAGTTCGGGGTGCGCGAGGTCGTCGTGCGCATGTGCGACGACTGCCGCTATCGGGGGGCCGGCGACCGCCTCTCGAAGCGCGTGGAGCGAACGAAGCGGTTGCTGGACGCCGCGGGGGTCGGCGGCGAGCGCCTCCGCCTTCTCTGACGCCGTGCAGCGGGAGTGAAACGCATGATCGTAGCCGACGCCAAGCCACTGGAAGAGGTTTTCGGCTTCATCGCGGATTGCCGCAGGGTTCTGGTGCTGGGCTGCGGTGAGTGCGTGACGGTCTGCCAGGTGGGCGGCGAGAAGGAGGTGGCCGTCCTGGCACAGGCGCTGCGCCTGAAGGCGCGCACGGAGGGCAGGGAGATCCGGTTCGACGAGAACACGGTGCAGCGGCAGTGCGAGCCGGAGTTTGTGGACCCGATTCTGGGTTCGCTGTCGGACTACGACGCGGTGGTGTCGCTGGCCTGCGGCGTCGGGGTGAACTTCCTGGCGGACCGCAAGGCGAGCCGGCCGGTCTTCCCCGCCGTCAACACGACGTTCATGGGCGCCACCGTCGAACACGGGGAGTGGCAGGAGCGCTGCGCCGGCTGCGGGGAGTGCATCCTGCACCTGACCGGCGGCATCTGCCCGGTCGCCCGCTGCGCCAAGTCCATCCTCAACGGCCCCTGCGGGGGCACCCGCGACGGGATGTGCGAGATCAGCACGCCGGAGGACCCCATCCCGTGTGCATGGTCCCTGATCATCGAGCGGTGCCGGGAGTTGGGCAGCCTGGACCGGCTCCGGGAAGTGATGGCGCCGAAGGACTGGTCGGTCGCCCGCGACGGCGGGCCGCGTCGCCGCGTGCGTGCGGATCTGAAGATCACACCGGCCGAAGAGGGCACCGAACCCGCCTGAGACGGGGGCGACCGGTGCCGAGGAGGCATGACGGGTGAAGAGCGGAAGCAACCTGGAACGCGTTCTGGCGGCCGGCCATTTCGCCGTGACGGCCGAGCTGGGCCCCCCCATGGGCGCGGGGGGCGAGGAGGTCGCGCGCAGGATCGAGCTTCTGCGCGGCGCCGCCGATGCCTACAACGTGACCGACTGCCAGACGGCCGTCGTGCGCATGTCGTCGGTCGCCGGGGCCGCGCTGCTGCTGCGCGCGGGCATGGAGCCGGTGATGCAGATGACCACGCGCGACCGGAACCGCATCGCCATCCAGTCGGACGTGCTCGGGGCGGCGGCGCTCGGCGTGCGCAACTGCCTGTGCATTGCCGGCGACCATCAGTCCTTCAGTGCCGCCGGGCGCCTGAACGGCCACCCCGGCGCTCGGAACGTCTACGACGTCGACTCCATCCAACTCGTCTCCATCCTGAGACGGATGCGGGACGATCACGTGCAGCAGGGAGGCGACCCGGTCGACCCGGCGCCGCGGCTGTTCCTGGGGGCGGCCTGGACGCCGATGGCCGACCCGGTGGACTGGCGCCTGGTGCGGCTGGCCAAGAAGGTGGCGGCCGGGGCGGACTTCATCCAGACGCAGGGGGTTTACGACGTTGCGCAGTTCGCCGAGGTGATGGCGAAGGTCCGCAACGAGGGCTTGCACGAGAAGACGGCGATCCTGGCCGGCGTGATCGTGCCGAAGAGCGCGGGCATGCTGCGCTACATGAACTCCTCGGTCGCCGGCGTGCGCGTGCCGGAGGAACTGATCAAGCGCTTCCCGGTGGTCAGGAAGGCCGACCCTCCCGAGAAGAAGAAGGAGGCGCAGCGCCTGGGGCTGGAGATCGGCCGGCAGGTCGCCGTAGAACTGATCGGGCGGTTGCGGGCGATCGAGGGCGTTCGCGGCGTCCACCTGCAGGCGATCGAGTGGGAGGAGGCCGTCCCGCAGATCTGTGCGGCGGCCGGCCTGCTCCCGCGGCCCTGCATGGACTGAGAGGCGCGCCGGGCGCGCCGGGGCCGTCACGGCGGCGAGAAGCTGTGGTCCGGGTGCTTGACCGACAGGACGGGGCAGGGCGCCTTGCGCACGACCTTCTCGGCCACGCTGCCGATCAGCATGTGGCTCAGGCCCGTGCGGCCGTGCGTGCCGACGACGATCAGGTCGGCCTCGGTTTCGCGGGCGCAGTTGATGATCTCGACGAACGGGGACCCCGTGCGCAGGATTCCTTCGGTGTCGGCGTGCACCGCGCGGCACGCCTCGACGGCTTGCTGGAGGTGCTTGCGCGCGGCATCCTCGACCTCTTCGATGGGCAGCGCCAGGTTCGGCACGCCGGCCAGCGAGTAGGTGGGCAGGAAGGGCGGCTCAACCACGTGCAGGATGCGCAGTTCCGCGTCGAAGACCTCCGCCAGGCCAACCGCGTAGCGCTGTGCGTGGTCCGAGCTGTCGGAGAAGTCGACGGCGCAGACGATCCGTCTGATGCTGATTCCGTCCATCGTCCCATCCCCCTTCCAGATGAGTGAGTGTCACCCCGCGTCGGCCTGCAGGCGCTCCTCGACCTCGGTCAGCCGATGGTAGCGAGGCCGGACGGTGTCCGGGTCGTCCGGGCCGCGCGTGAGGATCCGCCGGCGGCCGAGCCGGGCCACGTTCTCCGCGCAGCCGGTTCCCCATGCGGCGGGGCCGAGGACGAACCTCTCCCGGCGAAACGCATCCGGGCAGGCGTCCACGCCCGATCCGAACACGATGGTGCCTTCCGGAAGGCGCGCGGCCAGGTCCTGCGGCGGCAGCAGGAGCACCCCCGTCGTGTCGAGCCAGTCGTCCCGGTTCTCACGCCGGAAGAGCGTTCCGTACACCCTGTCCCGGCGCGCGTCGCGGATCGGGCAGGCCGCGGCGACCTCGGCGGTCGTCGCGACATTCCGTACGAGCACCTCCAGCGACGGCACCCCCACGCACTGCCAGCCCAGCGCGAAGGAGAGCGTCCGGGCGCAGACGACGCCGATGCGCAGGCCCGTGAACGAACCGGGGCCTTCGCTGACGGCGACCGCGTCGACCCGGCGTCTGCCGAGGCCGGCGCGCTGCAGGACGTCGTCGACCGCCGGCAGCAGGTTGCGCGCGTGGCGCGGGCCTGCCGGGAAGACGTGGCTTGCGCGGACGTCGTCATCCTCGCAGACGGCGACGCTGCCGACGGACCCGCTGGTCTCGATGCCCAGAACGATCATGGCGATGCGTCCTCGGCCGGGGGCGTTGGGTCCGCCGGGGCGTTGTCCTTGAGTCGGCGGAACGCCTCGGTGCAGGCCAGGCGGGCGACCTCCCCATCGGTCAGGCGGGGGGCTCGTCGGAACACGTGCACGTTCCAGAGTTCCCGGCCGTCCGCCGCGTCGTAGCAGGTGAGACGGAACTCGATCGTCGCAGCGGCCGTCACGAACACGTAGCTGCACTGCCAGCGGATCAGCTCGGCCGACAGAAACGATGCGCAGCCGGCGGCCCGGACGGCCTCCTGCAGGAGCGCCGGGTCGGGCTGGAGGCCGGTGGGCAGGCCCGCGGCCTTCAGCGCCCCGGCCATCTTGAACGGCGGCGGCACGTCCAGCCCCGCGTCCTCACGGGCGGAGTGCGCCAGGATCTCGGCGAAGCGGACGTCCGGGTTCTGCGTGCGGACGACGCCCCAGTCCATGCCGCGCGCGCTGATGCTGGTGTCCTGGGGGATGGTCACCTGCAGGACCGGGCAGGGGCCGGGGGGGGTGGAGTCGAGGCGGCCGTTGGCGGTGATGGAGCCGGTGCCGCGCACCGTGCAGCCGCAGAGCGCGAATCCCACGGCGAGCCAGAGGACCGTTCCGGCGTTTCTGCGCGTGCCGATGTCCGTCTCCCTTCCGCACTTCGGATACCCCATTATAGGCGGGGCGGGGTGCCCGAAAAAAGGACCGTCTATGGCTTCCCGACCGGGCACCGGCGGCCCCTCTTCGATTCATGTGCAGCTTCCGGCGAAGACATGACGGATTCCCAGCAAGGGCAAGGGATGGAATCCCGCGGCAGATTGCCGGACAGGCGGCTGCGTGATCTACGGAGACCGCAGTTCGTTCGTCCAGGCTGAACGTTAATCGCTGGGAGTACAGCGCATGTCGCATGCCGGCGGCATTCCTGCCAGGTATCGCGAGCTGTTGTCCGGACTGCATCGGACCTTCCCGGGGCGCACATGAGCCAAAAAGAGGAGCCCGGAAGGCGGTTGCTGCCTCCCGGGCTCTTGCCGGCTTTCCGCCCCTGAGGGGCGGTTGGCTCTACTTCGAAGTCTCCACGGCGGCCTGGGCGGCGGCCAGACGGGCCACGGGCACCCGGAAGGGGGAGCAGGAGACGTAGTTCATCCCCACGCGGTGGCAGAACTTGACGGAACGGGGTTCGCCGCCGTGCTCGCCGCAGATGCCGATCTTCAGATTCGGCTTCGTGGCGCGCCCCCTGGTGACGCCCATCTCGACGAGCTGGCCGACGCCCGTCTGGTCGAGGACCTGGAAGGGGTCGTTGGCGAGTATCTCGCGCTCGACGTACTCGGGCACGAACGTGCCCACGTCGTCGCGGCTGAACCCGTAGGCCATCTGGGTCAGGTCGTTTGTGCCGAAGCTGAAGAAGTCAGCGTACTGGGCCACCTGATCCGCCGTGAGGGCGGCGCGGGGCACCTCGATCATCGTGCCGATCTTGTAGTCGATCTTGACCTCTGCCTTCTCCAGGACTTCGCGGCAGATCGTGTCGGCCGCCTCGCGGCAGATGCGAAGCTCCTCGTCGGTGCCGACCAGTGGGATCATGATCTCGGGGTGGACGTCGATGCCCTTCTTCTTGCAGCGCACGGCGGCCTGGATGATGGCGCGCACCTGCATGTTGTAGACGTCCGGGTAGGTGAGGCCCAGGCGGCATCCGCGGTGGCCGAGCATGGGGTTCAGTTCACGGAGCTGGCTGACACGGGCGGCCACTTCGTCGGCCGTGAGGCCCATCCGTTCGCCGAGGCGCGCCTGCACGTCCCGCTCGTGGGGCAGGAACTCGTGCAGCGGGGGGTCCAGCAGGCGGACGACGACCGGCAGGCCGTCCATCGCCTTGAAGATGCCTTCGAAGTCCTTCCGCTGTTCCGGGAGGAGCTTCTTGAGGGCGGCGTCGTAGACCGCGCGCTTCTCTTTCAGGTCGGCCTTGACCTGGCGCACGCGCTGCATCAGGGCCTTCTTCTCCTCGCCGGCCGTCTGCGAGGCGGCGGTCTCGGCGCCGGCCAGCACGGCGTTCAGCCGCCGGACCTCCGGGGCCGCCAGCATCATCTGCCGCACGTAGGAGATGCGGCCTTCTTCGAAGAACATGTGCTCGGTGCGGCAGAGGCCGATGCCCTCGGCGCCGAACGCCAGGGCCTGGCGGGCGTCGTTCGGGGTGTCGGCGTTGGCCCAGACACCCATCGTGCGGAACTCCTCGGCCCATTCCATCAGGGTGCCGAAGGCGCCGGACATCTCGGGGTCGGTCACGTCGATGACGCCGTCAAACACCTGGCCGGTCGTTCCGTCCAGCGAGATAACGTCGCCTTCCTTGAACTTCTTGCCGGCGATCGTGACCTGCTTCTTGACGTCGTCCGGGTGGACGGCGCCGCAGCCGGCGACGCAGCAGGTGCCCATGCCGCGCGCCACGACGGCTGCGTGGCTGGTCATGCCGCCTCGGGCGGTGAGGATGCCGACGGAGACGTGCATGCCGCCGATGTCCTCGGGGCTGGTCTCGTCACGCACGAGGATGACGCCCATGCCGTCCGGCCGGGCGGCTTCGGCGGCGGCCAGGGCCTCGGCGTCGTCGGCGGTCAGTGCGATCTTGCCCACGGCCGCGCCCGGGGAGGCGGGCAGGCCGACGGCCAGGGCGCGTCCGTCCGCCTCGGCCTTCTTCTTGGCCTTCGGGTCGAACTGCTTGTGCAGGAGTTGCTCGATCTGGTTCGGTTCGACGCGCATGATCGCCGTCTTCTTGTCGATCAGGCCTTCGGCCTTCAGATCGACGGCGATCTGCACGGCCGCCATGGCGGTCCGCTTGCCGGTGCGCGTCTGCAGCATGTAGAGCGTGCCCTGCTGCGCGGTGAACTCGAAGTCCTGCATGTCGGTGTAGTGCTCTTCGAGCGTCTTCTTGACGCCGAGCAGTTGCTCGTACATGCGGGCGTAGAGCGTGCGGGCCTCGTCGGCGGGGACGTCCGCGTCGTCGAAGTCGGAGAGGTCTTCGTTCGACATCTCGTCGACGCTCTTGGGCGTGCGGATGCCGGCCACGACGTCCTCGCCCTGGGCGTTGACCAGGTATTCGCCGTAGAGCTTGTTCTGGCCGGTGGCGGGGTTGCGGGTGAAGCCGACGCCCGTGAAGCTGGTGTGGCCCATGTTCCCGAAGACCATGGTCTGCACGTTCACGGCGGTGCCGAGCAGGCCGCGGATCTCGTGGATCTCGCGGTAGCGGATCGCCTGCGGGTTGTTCCACGACCCGAACACGGCGTCGATGGCCCGGCGCAACTGCTGCTTCGGATCGGCCGGAAAGACCTCGCCGGTGTTCTTCTTATAGATGGCCTTGAACTCGTCGACGATTTCCCTGAGCTGGTCGGCCGTGAGCTGGCTGTCGAACTTCACGCCGGCCTTCTTGCGTTCGCGGGCCAGGACGTCGTCGAAGAACCGGTGCGGCACGAACATCGCCACGTTGCCGAACATCTGGATGAAGCGCCGGTAGCAGTCCCAGGCGAACCGCTCGTCCCCGCTCTCGGCCGCCAGGCCCTGCACGCTCTTGTCGTTCATGCCCAGGTTCAGGATCGTGTCCATCATGCCCGGCATGCTGACGGCGGCGCCGCTGCGCACGCTGACCAGCAGAGGCTTCTGCGCATCGCCCAGCTTGCGGCCCGTGGCCTTCTCGAGCATGGCGACGTTCTCGTCGAGTTCCTGAGGCAGCCCGGCCGGCCACTTCTTGCCGCTGGTGTAGTAGTCGCGGCAGCTCTCGGTCGTGATGGTGAACCCCGGCGGAACGGGCAGCCCGACGTTCGACATCTCGGCGAGGTTGGCACCCTTGCCACCGAGCAGGGCCTTCATGTCGGCCCGGCCGTCAGCCTTGCCCGGTTTGAAGAAGTAGATGCGCTTGGTCTTCTCTGCAGCCATTCCGGCAACTCCTTATTCTGACGACTCGGGCTCAGGACCTCGATGCGGCCGCGCGGCGGCGGCGACGCGCGACACAGTGGGAGGGACAGCCCCGCCGGACTCCCCACACTCCCGACCATTCGACGGCAGGGCGCCCGACACGGTGCCTTCCACGGACGGAACCCTCAGGTTAGCACAACGCGGGGAGCCATTCAAATCGATCGGTCCAGCCATGAAGGCGTGCGATGCGGCAGGGCCGCGAGCCGGTGCGTCAGGTCCCGTGTGGCCGCATAGGCGTCCGCGTAGACCCGGTACACCTCCGCGTAGGCGGCCGTGCGGGCCGGGTCGGGTTCGAACGTGTGCACGTCCACGAGCGCCTCCGCGCACGCAACGGCTTCCCCGAAGGAACCGTAGACGCCCGCCGCCATGCCCCCGAGCAGAGCGGCCCCGAGGGCGCCCGTCTCCTGCAACGCCGCCACGCCCAGCGGACGGGCCAGCACGTCGGCCTTCAACTGGTTCAGGAAGGCGTTCGCCGTCGGCCCGCCGACCGCTCGGATGTGCCGGAGGGGCGCCGGCGCGATCGCGTCCGCACACTCCACCAGTTGCCGGAGTGCGAACGCGACCCCCTCGAAGATTGCCCGGGCGATGTCTGCGCGGGTCGTGGACGAGGTCAGGCCGAGCAGGGCGCCCCGCGCCAGCGGGTCCCAGACGGGCGTCCGTTCCCCCTGGAGGTAGGGCAGGAACACGACGCCGCCGGCCCCCGGGGCGGCCGAGTCCGCCAGGGACGTCATCTCCTCCAATGCGAGGCCCGAGACTTCCCGGGCCGCCCACGCAGCGGCCGCCCCGCTGGAGGTCGTCGTGCCGATGCTCAGCCACGCCTCGCGCGGCACATACGCGGAGTTCGCGCACCGGGGCTCCTCGGCGGGCCGGCGGGTGGGCAGGGCGGTGCAGTCGGTCGTGCCGGCGATGTAGATGAGCGTGTCGGCCGAATGCCCGCCCGCGCCCAGGACGCCGGCGGGCACATCGCCGGCGCCGCACGCGACCGGCGTGCCGGGCCGCAGACCGGTGGCGTCCGCCGCCTTACGCGTCACTGCGCCGGCGGCCTCTCCGGAGCCGAGGATGGGCGGAAGGCGTGCGACGTCCACGCGCAGGAGCGCGCAGAGGTCATCCGACCACCTCCACGGATCGCGGATGTCCGTCAGCCCCGAGATGGCCGCGTGGCTCGGGTCGGTGAAGAAGCGGCCGGTCAGGCGGGCCGTCACGAACGTGTTGGCGAAGCCGAGCGTGTGGGCGCGTCGATACGCGTCCGTCCGTTCGTCCCGCAGCCACATCAGGCTCGTTGCGGCGCAGGTGCCGGGCACGAGCCTGTTGCCGGTCATCCGCTCATAGAGGCGTCGGCCGACGGCCCGTTCGACGGCGTGGACCTGGCGGGTGCTCCGGAGGTCGGAGTAGAGGATGGCCGGATGGAGCGCCCGCCCGGCGGCGTCGAGCGGGACGACGCACGGGAAGAGCGTCCCGAGGCCGACCGCAGCGAGTTCGTCCGGCCGGACCGAGGCCGCCGCACAGGCCGCGTGCAGGGCCGCCACGACGCCGTGCCACCAGTCCTGCGGCTTGCACTGCGTCCAGCCGGGCGCCGGGGATTGCACCGCGTGCCCCGCGCGGCCCAGCCCGAGCAGCCGTCCGGAGTCTGTGAAGACCCCGGCCTTGACGGCGGACGTGCCGACGTCCAGACCGAGCAGCAGTGGCGCCATGACGCACTCCCGGCGGGAGCCTCCGAGGCAAAGCACTCGGCGGCGAGTATATCCGGAGCCGGGGTCGTTTCAAGCGATGTCCGTCGCGCCTGCCCCCACGGCCGCTCTTGCTTGCATCGGGGGGCGGCCTATAATGGCCAGGCGGTGAGGAACATCGAACAGGGAGGCAGCGGAACGATGACGTGCGGGACGCGCGATGCCGCACCCGGCACGTTCGAACTGGGCGGCATATACAGAAGCCTCTGGCATGAACTGGTCATCGGCGCATAGACGGACCAGGGAAAGGCAAGGACCGTGCAGTACAGAAGACTGAGCGGGACGGAACTGGATGTCTCGGTGATCTGCTTCGGGGGCATGACGGCGGGTTCGTACGGCACCTTCGGACACCAGGATGACGAGGCGTCCATGCAGGCCGTGCGGGCGGCGCTCGAGGAGGGCATCAACTTCTTCGATACCGCGGAGGGCTACGGCGACGGCCACTCCGAGGACGTGCTCGGGCGCGCGCTGCAGGGCCGCCGGGAACAGGTGGTGATCGGCACCAAGGTCTCGCAGCGCCACCTGGACCGGGACCAGATGGCACGGGCGTGCAACCGGAGCCTGCGGCTGCTGCGCACGGACTACCTGGACATCTACCACGTTCACTGGCCCAACCACGACGTCCCGTTTGCCGACGTCGTGGAACGGCTGGAGAGGTTGCGCGAGGCCGGCAAGGTGCGCTACTGGGGTGTGTCCAACTTCGGCCGTCAGGACCTGACCGATCTGCTGGCATGCGGCCGTCCCGCCGTCAACCAGGTGCCCTACAGCCTCCTGTGGCGGATTATCGAGCACGAGGTGCGGCCGCTCTGCATCGAGAACGGCGTGAGCATCATCTGCTACAGCCCGCTGGCCCAGGGGCTGCTGACCGGCAAGTTCGGCCGTCCGGACGAGGTGCCGCCGGAGCGGGCGCGCGCCCGCTACATGGCCGAAGCGGCGGAGCGTTCGTTCAAGGTGATCGGCCTGCTGCGGGAGGTCAGCGACGAACTCGGCCAGCCGATGGCCGACGTGGCGCTGGCGTGGGCGCTGGCGCAGCCGGGCATCGCGTCCGTGCTGACCGGGGTGCGGAGCGACGAGCAGGTCCGGCAGAACGCCCGCGCGGCCGACCTGACGCTGCCCGCCGCCGCCCTCGAGCGCCTCACGCAGGGCTCGGAGGCGCTCAGACAGGAGCTGGGCACGGACCCGGACATGTGGAACGCCGGGGAACGGTCGCGGTATCGCTGAGGGCCCCGGTCACGGGGGCCGGGAGGAGGCGGCGCATGGGTGTGCCGAGGATCGCGCTGGTCGGCGGGGGGACGTTCGGCCTGATGCACCTGCGGGCGTTCCGCCAGTTCCAGCACGATGGGCGTTGTGAGTTCCTCGCGCTGGCGGATGTGAACGAGCGCCTCCTGGAGGAGCGCGCCCGGGAGTTCGGGATGCGCGCCTACGCCGACTACCGGGAGATGCTCGAACGCGAGCGGCCGGACGCGGTCGCCGTCGCCACGCCGGACCACCTGCACCGCGAGATCGCCCTCGCCGCCCTTGCGCAGGGCGCCCACGTGTTCGTCGAGAAGCCCATGGACACGACGGTGGAGGGCTGCACCGCCATGATCGAGGCCGGGCGGGACGCCGGCGTCCTCCTTCAGGTGGATTTCCACAAGCGGTACGACCCCTATCATGCCGAACTTCGGCGGAGTGCCCGGCAGGGGAAGCTCGGCGAGATCGAGTATGCGTATGCCTGGATGGAGGACCGGATCGAGGTCCCCCGCTCATGGCTTGCGGCCTGGGCGGGCGAGTCCTCGCCGGCCTGGTTCCTCGGCATCCACATGGTGGACCTGGTCTGCTGGATCACCGGGTGCGGGGGGAGGCGGGTGCATGCGACGGGCGTGCGCAAGAAGCTCCGTTCGCTCGGGATCGACGCCTGGGACTCGGTCTGCTTCTCGGTGGAGATGGACCGGGACGTCACGTTCCAGTGCCAGACCTCCTGGGTGCTGCCCGACGCATTCGAGGGGATCGTCAACCAGGGCATCCGCGTGGTGGGCACCGAGGGCCTCATGGAGGTCGACTCGCAGGACCGCGGCGCGCGGTGCTGCTTCGCCGCCGACGGGCGCATGGCCACCCCCAATCCGGGTTTCTTCCGCGAGGGGCGCGACCCGTGTGGCCGCGCCGTCTACGGTGGATACGGCATCGACGCGATCCGGCATTTTGTCGACAACGTGTCGTTCCTGATGGACGGCGGGGCGCTGTCGGACCTGGCGGGGACCTACCCGAGCGGCGAAGACGGTCGGGAGGCGACCCGCATCGTGGCGGGCGTCCATGACGCCCTGCAGCGGCACGCAGCCGTGGACCTGTAGCGCCGGGGCGGCTACTGCGGCATCAGCAGGCCCGCGCCTCCGACGGGGCTCACGGTCTGAGCCGCCGCCGGCAGGCCGCGCGGTTCGTAGTAGCCGCGTTCCAGGTGTCGGACGAGGTTCGCCGCCGCCGCCTTCTCGACGACGGCCACGATGCAGCCGCCGAGCCCCGCGCCGACCAGCCCGGCGCCCATCACCCCGTCCGTCTCCAGGGCCAGGTCCACCAGGATGTCCAGCTCCTCGATGCTGGCTCCGTAGCCGCCGGGCTGCCGCCAGAGCCGGGCGCGCTCCGTGCGGTCGGACTCGCCCGAGTCCGCGTCGGCGATCAGGTCGTCCAACATCCGGTCGGAGACGGAGTTGTCGTAGGCGACCCGGCCGCTGCCGGCCCGCCGGGTGACGCGGTCGCCGTCGTGCGAGATGGTCATCATCTGGCCGAAGGCCGCGACGTCGCCGCGGTTCAGCACGTCGGGGGCCATGGCAGCACGCGCGCACTCGCTGACGCCGTAGAGGCAGACGCCGCGCAGCGGGTATCCGCCGGCCGGTTCGGCGTGGCTTCCGAAGGTGCGTTCGAGAGCCGGGCGATCGTCGGGGAGCATCCGGAGGATCTCGCCTCGCGTCACGCGTTCGGGAACGGCCTGGAGCATGCGGTAGATGTCGGCCTCGCCCACGCCGAGGCGGGCGGGGTTCAGGTCGCGCAGGTGCTCCAGGCGGGGCGCCATCTCGGGGAAGCGCCTGCGGACCATCAGGAAGCCGATCACGTAGGACGACACGAGCTGGTTGAACATGTCGCGCACGGCCGAGGACTTCTCCGCCTTGCGGCCGCAGTTGGCCATGACGACGACGTAGTCGGAGGGGAAGGGCACCCAGTCCACGGAGAACGGGTGGGAGCCGATGTGCATGATGTGTCCGAGCCGGCCGAACTTGATCGCCGAGTGGTCGCCGCTGCCGCCGCGCGTGCCGATGTACCATTCGGCCAGCCCGCAGACGTCCACCAGGTCGCGGTCGGCGATCGGGAGGCCGTTGATGTGCCTGCATGCCTCGGCGGCGGCGACGACGAGCGCGGAGGAACTGCTCAATCCGGCGGCCGGCGGGATCAGGCCGTGGACGACGACGTTCATCCCGCGCAGAGGCGGATCGAATCGGCCTTCGTCCGTCGTGTTCAGGTGCTGAAGGTAGAGCACGGCGGACCTGACGTAGTCGGACCACGCGCCCGCACGGCCGGCACGGCGCCGCTCCTGCGCGCGCGCCTGCGTCCAGGCGTCCCAGTCGGGGATCTTCGTCCGGGGCAGTTCGTCGCCGATCGCGAAGGCGTCGTCCGGGTACCGGGCCGGGTCCGTGTTGGCCAGGACCACGCGGTCGTCGTCCCGGGGCTCGGCGATCAGGAGCAGTTCGCTGATGGCGATGGGGTTGACGTGACCGCCCCGGTGATCGACGTGCATGCCGAGCAGGTTGACGCGGCCCGCGGAGCGCACGACCAGCGCGGGGGCCGCCGTCCCGTACGCGGCGGCGAACGCCTCCAGCGCCCGGCGGAACTCGGCCGCCTTCCCGGCCAGCAGGGCCTCGTCATCGCCGTACAGGTCGCGCAGTGCGCCGAGACATCCCCCGCCCGAAGTCCCCAGAGCGGCCAGCCACTCCGACACCGTCCGAACGCCCGTGATCCGCTTCAACGGCGTGCCCCCTGATGCACGTGGGAGAGAGGGTCCAACCGGCCTGACACACGCAGCATGCGTCCTCCACAGGTTCCGCCGAGCCGGCGGCGCCCCGCAGGGCGTCCGCACGTCCGCTCAGCGGCCGTTCCCTTGCTCGAAGACGGTACGGCCCTGCAGGATGGTCCTGACGACCTCGATGCGGGCGGCCGCCTCGTCCCAGCGGAACAGGAGCAGGTCGGCGTCCTTGCCGGGCTCGATGGATCCGTAGCGGTCGTCGATGCCCAGAAGGCGGGCCGGGTTGAGGGTGGCCATCCGCACGGCCTCGGCCAGCGAGACCTCCCCCAGGCGCACGGCGTTGGCGACGCCCCGGGCCAGTTCCAGCGAGGAACCGGCCAGGAACGGGGTGCCCTTGAGCTGGATCTTCCCCGCCGGCGTCAGCACGACGGGACGGCCCGCGAACTCGTACTCCCCTGCGGGCAGGCCGGCGATGTTGACGGCGTCGCTGACCAGGATCGTGCGCGCGACCTGCTTGCCGCGGATCATGCACTTGAGCACGTACCCCGGCAGGTGGTGGCCGTCCGGGATGACGCTGGCCCACAGCCGGTCCTCGGCCATCTGGCGCCAGATGTAGTTCTCATGCCGCGGCAGCAGGGCATGTGACCCGTTGCCCAGGTGCGTCGACAGGCGGGCGCCCGCCTCTACCGCGCGGTCTACGTCCGCCGGCGATGCGTTCGTGTGGCCGATGGCCGGCACGATCCCGGCCTCGCTCAGGCGTTCGATGAACGCCGTCGCACCCGGGAGTTCGGGCGCCAGCGTCACGATGCCGATGCGTCCGCCGGAGGCGTCCTGCAGGCGGCGGAACTCGTCCCACTCCGGCGGGCGCACGTGGTCCTGCGGATGCGCCCCGCGCGGGCCTTCGTCGGGCGAGATGCAGGGGCCTTCCACGTGGACGGCGGGGATGGCCGCGGCGACCGCTTCGTCCGCGCATGCCGCGTTGACCGCGCGCAGGCAGGCGGCCATGTGGTCGAACGACGCCGTCACGACCGTGGGGCAGCAGAGTGCAACGCCGGCGCTGCCGAGCGCCCGCACGACCGCTGCGGCCTCCTCGGGGCCTGCGTCCGGCCGGTTGAAGTCGTGCCCCGCGAACCCGTTCACCTGCACGTCCAGCAGGGCCGGGGCGAGCATGAACTCCGGGCCGCCCAGAACGTCTCCCTCGAGCGCGGCGCCCTCTGCCCGGGGCGCCACTGACCGAATCCGGCTGCCCTCGGTCTCGACGACCTGAACGCCCTCCCGACCGACAACACGACCGACGATCCGCATGACGCCTCCCGTTCCATCCATGGCAGGTAAACGACCGCTTCAGGCTACCGCCCGGGGCGGCGGCTGTCAACCGCGCCTTGACACCGGACCGGCCCAGCCGATAGAATCGCCGGTCCCTGGGCGGTTAGCTCAGTTGGTTAGAGCGCCAGCTCGACAAGCTGGAGGCCACTGGTTCGAGTCCAGTACCGCCCACCATCCCTGCCGTTTCCCCCCCTCAGATTCCCGCTCCCGGTGCGTCGCTTGACCCCGCGCGGGCCCGGTGCCTACCATGCTGGTATGACCGCCCAGAAGGCCCGGACAGAGGTGCTTCCCGTGCTGGCGCTGCGGGGAACGGTGGTGTTCCCCGGCGCATCCGTGCGCCTGCGCGTGGGGCGCCGGCGCTCCCTGGCGGCATTGGAGGCGGCCGCCGCCGGCGACGGCCGCGTGGTCCTGGTGGCCCAGCGTCGCGCGGAGACCGAGGCGCCTTCGCTGGACGACCTTCATCCGGTCGGCGTCATCGCCGCTGTGCGGCCCGGGCCCGAACTCGAAGGCGGGAAGGTCCGCCTGATCATCGCCGACGGTCTGGCGCGGTGTCGCCTCTGCGCGCCGGCCCGGGAAGAGCCCTTTCTGGCCGCCCGTGTCGAGTCCCTCGCGGGGGCGTCGGCGGAGGTCTCCTCATCCCTCGCCGGGGAGGTGCGGACGCTGTTCCTCTCCGGCCCGCACCGGGAGGAGCGCACGGCGCTGCTCAGCGTGTTCCCCGAGGCGGCCGACGTCGGCTTCCTCATCGCGTCGCAACTGGATCTGTCGCCGGATGACGCACAGGCCCTGCTGTCCGAACCCGACGCCGGGAACCGCTACCGCATGCTGCTGCCCGTCCTGCGTGCCGAAGAGCAGATCGCCCGCGTGGGCCGCGACCTGTGGAAGCAGGCCGTGGCCCGCGCGGCGGGCGGCCGCGAGCGGCATCTGCGCGAGCGAAAGGCCGCCATCGAGCGCGAACTGGGCGAACTGAGCGGCCGGGGGGCCGACCTGCAGGAACTGCGCGAACGTGTGGCGGCGGCCGGTCTGTCCGAAGAAGCCCGCGCCGAGGCCGAACGCGAACTGGCGCGGATGGAGAGGACGGCGCCCGGGCAGCCCGAATACGGCGTGGCCGAGGACTACCTGGAGTGGCTGACATCCCTGCCCTGGCGGCGGACCGAGACTGCCGAACCGGACCTGCGCCGGGCCCGCCGGATCCTGGATCGCGATCACCACGACCGGGACGAGGTGAAGGAACGGGTGCTGGAGTACCTGAGCGTCCGCCGGCTCCGGCGGGGGCGGCAGGGGGCGTTGCTCTGCCTGGTGGGTCCGCCCGGCGTGGGCAAGACGAGCATGGGCCGCTCGATCGCCGAGGCGACCGGCCGCCGGTTCTACCGCGTGGCCCTGGGCGGCCTCCGCGACGAGGCGGAGGTCCGCGGCCACCGCCGCACCTACCTGGGCGCCCACCCCGGCGCCATCCTTCGGGCGATGCGGCGCGTCGGCGTCTCCAACCCCGTCATCATGCTCGATGAGGTCGACAAGCTCGGCGAGGGGCCGATGGGAGACCCTGCCGGAGCGCTGCTGGAGGTGCTGGACCCGGACCAGAACGCCGCCTTCGTCGACCGTTACCTCGCCGTGGGCTTCGACCTCTCGGACGTCCTGTTCATCGGCACGGCGAACACGGCCCTGACGATTCCCGGACCGCTCCTGGACCGCCTGGAGGTGATCGAGCTGCCGGGGTACACGACCGAGGAGAAGGCGGTGATCGCGCGGGGCTACCTGGTGCCGCGCCAGGTCGAGGAGACCGGGCTGGACCCCGCCGGCGTCGCGTTCGACGACGAGGCCGTCGAGCTGCTGATCACGCACTACACGCGTGAGGCCGGCGTGCGCGAGCTGGAGCGGCAGATCGCGGCGGTCTGCCGCAAGCTCGTGCGGCGAGGCGAGGGGCGCGCGAGCTGCCCGGCGCGGGTGAGGCGGCGGCTGGTGGCCGACCTGCTGGGGCCGCCGCCGTACCTGGCCGAGGACTGGGACCGCGCCTGTCGGCCGGGAGTCTGCGCCACGCTGGCCGTCGGAGACGGCGGCGCCGAGCTGATGTTCATCGAGGTCCTGCGCGTGGACGGCTCGGGCCGCCTGGCGGTGACCGGACGGGTGGGGGCGGTGCTCAGAGAGAGCGCCTCCCTGGCGCTCGGCTACTGGAAGGCGCGGGGGGAGCGGTTCGGGCTGGCCGGCGACCGCTTTGCGCAGGGCGACTTCCACGTGCATCTGCCCGGTGGCTCAGCGCCGAAGGACGGCCCGGCCGCCGGCCTGCCGCTGGCGCTGGCGTTCGCGTCCCGGCTGTTCGACCGGAGCCTGCCGCCGGGACTGGCCGCACTGGGCGAGATCACCCTGCACGGCCGCGTCCTGCCCGTCGGCCGGATCGGCGAGCGGCTCGCCGGCGCCCGGCGGGCGGGGATCTCGCACGTGCTCCTGCCGGAGCGGAACCGCGTCGAGGTCGAGTCGTGCCGGGATCGCCGGCCGCCGGAGGGCCTGGAGATCACCTACGTCTCATCCGTGGAAGAGGCGCTCGAGACCGCCCTGGCGGTCGTTCCCCAGGGCCGGCCCGCCCCGGCCTGACCGTCCGGAAAGGAGACTGCTGCAATGCGTCTGCTGCTCGCGACGAGGAACCCGCACAAGCAGAGGGAGTTGGGCGAACTCCTTGCCGACCTGCCCGTGGAGGTCCGCACGCTGGCCGACTGCCCCCACGCGCCCGACGTGGATGAGGACTGTCCGACCCTGGAGGAGAACGCCGCCAAGAAGGCCTCCGAGGTCGCCGCGGCCTGCGGCGGGTTCGCCATGGCCGACGACTCCGGGCTGTTCGTCGACGCGCTGGACGGGCGCCCCGGCGTCCTGAGCGCCCGGTACGCCGGCCCCAATCCGACCTCGGCTCGCCTCTGCGCACGGCTCGTGGCCGAACTGCAGGATGTGCCGGACCAGGCCCGGACCGCCCGCTTCCGGTGCTGCATTGCCATGGCGGACCCGGACGGGCGGATCATACTGACCGCTTCGGGGCACGTCGGCGGGCGCATCCTGCGGGAGATGCGCGGGACCGGGGGGTTCGGCTACGATCCCGTCTTTCTCTACGAGCCCTGGGGCCGCACGTTCGCCGAGGTCCCGCCCGCCGAGAAGAACGCCGTCAGCCACCGTGCGCAGGCGTTGCGTGCGTTTCGGGACGGGCTGGAGCGGTGGCTGCGGGGCGGCAACGGGCGTTGAGGGCCGTTCCGTCAGCGTTGCGCGATCCGGGCGCCCAGCGCTCTCATCAACGGCGCGAACGAGGGGAAGGTGATCGCCGCCGCCTCCGCCGTGCCGACGGTGGTCGTCCCCTCGGCCGCCAGACCGGCCACCGCCAGGGCCATGACGACCCGGTGGTCGCCGTGCCCGTCCACTGCCGTCCCGCGCAGGCGCGAGCGCCTCAGGGTCAGCCCGTCGGGCAGTTCCTCGACGTCGGCGCCCAGGGCGCGGAGTTCGCGGGCCATGACGGCCAGGCGGTCCGTCTCCTTCACGCGCGCCTGCGGCACGTTCACCAGGTGCGTCTCGCCGTCGGCCAGGCAGCCGACGACGGCCATCGCCGGCAGGGCGTCGGGGGTGGCGTTCAGGTCGAACGTCCCGCCCGACAGTGACGCCGGGCCCTCGATCCGCACCCCGTCGGCGTCCGCCTCCACGGCGCATCCCATCTGCCGGAGCATGTCCACGACGGCCTTGTCGCCCTGCGTGTCGGCCATGTCCAGCCCGCGCAGGAACAGGGAGGACCCGGTGATCGCGGCGGCCGCCAGGAAGAAGGTGGCGCTGGAGAAGTCGCCCGGCACCGCCCGCTCGAATGCGCGGTATCTCCGGTTCCCCGGCACCTCGAAGCGGCTGTAGTCCTCGGCGGCCTGCGGGCGCACGCCCAGGCGGTCCATCCAGTCGAGCGTCATGGTGACGTACGGTCGCTCGTTCAGCAGCGGCACGTCGATGGTCGTGTCGCCGGAGGCGAGCGGGCAGGCGATCAGCAGGCTCGAGAGGTACTGGCTGGTGGGGCACTCGATGGCGACGCGGCCGCCGCGCAGGCCCCCCCCGACCACCAGCGGCACGCACCCGTTTCCCGCGCGCGAGCGGGCCGTGGCGCCCAGGGCCGCCAGGGCCTCCAGGAGCGGACCGGCCGAACGCCGCTGCGTCTGTTCGTCCCCGATGAACTCCGTCAGCCCCTCGCCGAGGGCGGCTGCCGACAGGGCCAGGAACAGGGTCGTTCCGGAGTTGCCCACGTCGACGGGCGCGGCGGGGGCCGTGGGGCGCCCGCCCGTGCCGTGCACGACCCAGACGTCGTGCGCAGAGGCGTCCACGGCGGCTCCGAGCGCACGGCAGGCGGCCGCGCAACTGCGCGTGTCGTCGGATTCCAGGGGCCGCACCAGCCGGGAGGTGCCGTCGGCGAGTGCGCCGAGGATCAGCCCGCGGATCGTGTGCGACTTGCTGCCGGGAATCGTCGCGCTGCCGGTCAGGGCGCTTCTTCCGACGACGAATTCCATAGGTGCACTCTGGGGCGATGGGGGAACGAAAGAAACGCTCTCGGGCGCCATTGTAGGGCCGCAGCGGCCCGACGGTCAAGGGCGGGGGGGGTACGGCGGCTTGACACGCGCGTCCGTGGCGCACATAATCGCGCCTGTCTGATCTGCCGGGTTGTCAGGGGTTGTCTTTATGAGGATGCCCCTCATGAAGCATCCGCGGACGCGGATCGTCTGGTTCGTTCTGGCCGCCGCCGTCGTCGGCGCCGCAGGGTTCGGGCTGTTCCGGGTGGTGTCGCGCAGGCCCGCCACGGGTGCCGACGCGATCCTGGCCGCGTATGACGGGCGTGCGCCGGTCGGGGGGTTGGCGATCTCGTACCCTCTGGACGAGACGGTCTTCCCGCCTGAGATTCCCGCCCCCACGTTCGAGTGGACCGACGAGCAGTCGGGGGCGGACACCTGGCTGGTGCACGTCGAATGCACGGACGGCGGAGAGGCCGTGCAGGCCCTCACCCATGTGCCGCGCTGGGTGCCGTCCGATCGCGAGTGGGAGGCGGTCAAGGACCGCACGTGCGAGCGCGATGCCCGGGTGACCGTCCTGGGCGTCCGGCGTGCCTCGCCGAACAGGATCCGGTCGGCGGCGTCCATGACCTTCCGCACGTCCGAGCATGAAGTGGGCGCGCCGCTGTTCTACCGGGAGATCAACCTGCCGTTCATCGACGCGGTCAAGGACCCGTCGCTCATCCGCTGGCGCTTTGCCGACATCGCCGACAGGGAGCCCCCCGTCGTGCTGGAGGGGCTGCCCGTCTGCGGCAACTGCCATTCGTTCTCGGCCGACGGCCGCGTCCTGGGGATGGACGTGGACTACGCCAACGACAAGGGATCCTACGCGATCGCCGAGGTTCGGGACGAGATCGTGTTCGATCACGGCAACATCATCACGTGGAGCGACTACGATCGGCAGGAGGACGCGGTCACCTTCGGCCTGCTCTCGCAGGTCTCGCCCTGCGGCCGCTACGCGGTGAGCACGGTCAAGGACTGGTCGGTGTTCGTGCCCACGCCCGGGCTGGAGTTCAGCCAACTCTTCTTCCCGGTCAAGGGCATCCTGGTTGTCTATGACCGGGAGACCCAGACCTTCCGGGCACTGCCGGGTGCAGACGATCCCCGGTACGTGCAGAGCAACCCCTGCTGGAGCCCGGACGGGAAGCACATCGTGTTCGCCCGGACCGAGCAGTACACCCTCCGAGCCCCGCGCGGCAAGGTGCTGATGACCGCCGATGACTGCCGCGAGTTCCTGGTCGAGGGCAAGACATTCCTGTTCGACCTCTACCGGATTCCGTTCAACGAGGGCAGGGGAGGCGTGCCCGAGCCGCTGCCGGGCGCGTCTCGGAACGGCATGAGCAACTACTTCGCCCGCTTCTCGCCGGACGGACGGTGGATCGTCTTCTGCAAGTCCCGCAGCTTCATGCTCCTGCAGCCGGACAGCGAACTCTACATCATGCCCGCCGAGGGCGGCGAGCCCCGGCGCATGCGCTGCAACACGAGCCGCATGAACTCGTGGCACTGCTGGTCGCCCAACGGCCGGTGGCTCGTCTTTTCCTCCAAGCGGAACGGCCCCTACACGCAGCTCTTCCTGACGCACGTCGACGAGGACGGAAACGACAGCCCTCCGGTGCTGCTCGCCCACCTGACCGCCCCCGACCGGGCCGCCAACATCCCCGAGTTCGTCAACGCGAGTCCCACGGCGATCCGCGCGATGCGCGAGGACTTCCTGGACAAGGAGTCCTTCCTGCGGGCGGGCGCTCAGCTTGTTCAGACCGGGGACTACGCCATGGCGGAGTCCGCGTTCCGCAGGGCCCTCCAGTTCGACTCCGCCGACCTCGACGCGCTGGTGTCCCTGGGGCTTGCGCTGACCAGCCAGGGCCGATTCGAGGAGGGTGTCGAGTACCTGGAAAGGGCACTGCGGCAGGACCCCGGCAGCGTGGAGGCCTGCACGAACCTGGGCGCCGCGTTCGTCGATCAGGGCGACATCGAACGGGGCCTGCAGTACTACCGTCGGGCCGCCGAACTCGCCCCCGATGAGGCCCGCAGCCATCATAACCTGGCGCTGGTCCTGGACATGCAGGGCGAGCACGAGGAGGCGCTGGCCGCGTTCCGCGAGGCCCTTCGGCGCAAGCCCGGTTACGCGCTCGTGCACAATAACTACGGCATCGCCCTGGCGCGCGCCGGCCGGCTGGACGAGGCCCTCACGCACCACAAGACGGCGTGTGAGCTGGAGCCCCGATCGGCGGCCATCCGCTACAACCTGGGCGCCCTGCTCATGCGCCTCGGCCGTAGCGCCGAGGCTCTGCCCGAGCTGCAGCAGACCGTCGGGCTGGACCCCGCCCACGCGGGCGCGCACGCGGCACTGGCCGAGATCCACTGCTCACAGGGCCGGTTGGACGAGGCGCTGGAGCATCGCCGGGCCGTCGTCAAGACCCAGCCGAAGTCGGCGTCGGCCCGCCATCTGCTCGCCGTCGACCTGGCCGCCGCCGGCCGGCTGGACGACGCCGCCGCCGAGTATCGGGAGGCCATCCGCCTCGATGCCGGCCACGTCGATGCCCGCTTCGGCCTCGCCGCCCTTCTGCGCAAGCAGGGGAAGCTGGACGAGGCCCTGGCTCAATACGAGGCCGCACTCGCGATCCAGACCGGCGACGGCGCCGGAGCGGGCCTGGCCCCTCAGTAGAGCACGGTGGCCAGCTTGCGGCGGTAGGCGTTGGCGAGTTCGCTGCGGGGGCCCGCCAGGGCGAAGACGCGCAGCACCGCCTCCCGGGCCGCCCCGTCGCCGTGGTTCTTGTCCGCCGACAGCACGGTGAGCAGCTCGTCGAGGGCACCCTCGTAGTCCTCCCGGACGACCAGGCAGCAGGCCAGGTCGTAGCGTGCCCCCAGGTCGTCGGGGTCGGCCTCCACCGCCCGGCGGCAGGCCGCCTCGCCGCCCCGTCGCCGGCAGTTCGCCTCGAACTCGAACCGCGCCAGCACGGCCCGGGCCGCCTCGTACTCCTCGGCGTCCTCCTCGATGCGGCCCAGAAGGGCACGCGCCTCGTCCGGGCGCCCCTGCTCGGCCGCGGCGGTGCCCAGTCGCAGCAGGGCGCCGGTGTGGTGCGGGTCCTCCCGGAGTGCCTTCTCGTAGTTCTCGGCCGCCGCCTCGGCCTTGCCCGTTTCGAGTCGGCGGTCGCCCTCGGCCACCAGTTCGTCGGCAACGGACGGCACGGCCGCCGCGACGATTCGCGCCACCTCCGCCTCCGGCAGGGCGCCCATGAACTCGCCCACGATCTGCCCGCCGCGGAATATCTTGACCGTCGGGATGCTCTGGATGCCGAGGCGCATCGCCGCCTCGCGGTCCTGGTCGATGTTCACCTTCGCCAGCACGACCCTGCCGCCGTAACCGACGACGACGCGTTCCAGGATCGGCCCGAGCGAGCGACACGGCCCGCACCACTCGGCCCAGAAGTCCACGACAACGGTCAGGTCCGCCGGCGCGTCCAGCACCCGGCTGTCGAACTGCCCCGGCGGCACGTCAAAGACTGCCTCACGCGTGCGCATGTCTCTGTTCTCTCATCGAGGTCACGGGCGGCCGGCGCGTCCGTCTGCCGGGTGGATTGTCCATTCTACCGTCCGGCGGTGCACGTGCGCACGTGCATGCGCGCGGTGTGGCGGGCGGGGCCGCTGCGTTCGCCGGTGTCCGGCCTGATCGCGCTCGCCGCGATGTCTCTCCCGGCATGGACTCGGGAATTTGCGGATCGACCCTTGCACCGGGCATCCGGATCGTGTAACATGCCTCTATGAAGGACGCTCCCTTGACGCCCTGTGGGGTCATGGCGATGCCATGCGGGGCAGCCTGAAACTCGTTCGACAACTTCCGTGGGCCTCTCGGCTCTCTGTGTCCTCGAGGATCTCCCTCCTCCCGGGACCGCAGGTGCCGGTCAGGTGCTCTTCGGCGGTTCTGGGCGATGCTTCCGTCTGCTCACAGATCAGCAAGCGTGTGAGGCGGGGCGACTTCCGCAACTGCGGGCGCATTCCGCGCATTGAGGCGCGGCGTTCGCAGAAGAGCATCATCAGCAACAAGAGGTTACGTAGATGGCTCAAGGGAAAGTGAAGTGGTTCAGTGATCAGAAGGGCTTCGGGTTCATTACGCCGGACGACGGCAGCAAGGACGTCTTCGTCCACCACAGCTCGATTCAGGGCGGTGGTTTCCGGAGCCTGGCCGAGAACGACGCCGTGACCTACGAGGTGGAGCAGGGCCCCAAGGGCGCCCGGGCCGCCAACGTGGTCAAGCTCTAAGCGCTGATCGCTGAGCCGGCGAATCGCGGCGCCGCCGTGCGGAGGGACACGGCGGCGCCTTCTTCTTGTACCTGCCCCGCGGGGGGGCGCCTCCGATGCACCGGACCGTCGCGTCCTGCGGGCAGCCCACGGGTTCGCGCGGTTTCGGTTGCCGCCCACGGCGCAGGGGTGTACACTCGGCGTGTCCTTCACCGAGGAGGGTCCGGCTGTGGGGATGCGCGCGCTTGTCGCCATGGTGGCCTGGGTCGGGTTGGCGGCGTTGTTGTCCGGTTGCGTGGAGCCGGCGGGCCGCCCGCCGACGTCCGTCTCCTCGGGCAGCCGTCTGAAGCCCTCGGGCAGCCGCCTCAAGCCGGGCGCAACGGGCCAGCTGCGCGGCCGGCGGCGCTTCCCGGACGGGCAGCAGGGGGGCGTTCCCTACAGCCCCACGCCCTACGGCCTGGTGGACCAGGAGAGCCACGACGAACTGGCCCATGCCCTCGCCCGGGTCGACCACCGGCCGGCGGCCTCCATGCGGCGCCGCCTGGAGGAGTTCAACGTCCTCAAATACGCCTTCGTCGACCCGCAGACGGGCGAGGTCGTGCTCCTGGGCGAGTACGATCCCCGCTACGCCACCGGGCCGATCCCTTACCGGGACCTCCTGGCCGATGCCCTGCGCGATCCCTACCCGACGTTCTCGCTGGCCTACGAGCCGGACAATCCCGACAACATGCGCATCGCCCGCATGCTGGACGCGGACCTGACGCGCGTCAGCCGGGACGACGCGTTCGGGCTGGAGTGGATGCAGCGGCTCTTCTGGCCGGTCATGGACTCGCGCGCGCAGACGGTCGAGCGCCGGCTCCTGGAGAAGCGTCTGAAGGAGGAGTTCGACGTCACGGCCGATGACTTCGCCCTGCACTGGGGCCGCGTGCGGCGCAAGGCGACCAACTTCGCCAGCGAGGAGGAGTACCGCACGGTCCGCCGCGTCGTCGCCAATCTGATGGCCAGAGGCGGCATCCCTTCCGCCATCGGCAACGGGTTCATCGCGGTCAAGTGGATGCAGGAGAACCCGACCCCGGAGGCGGCCGTCGAGGGCTACGGGCTGCTCGGGACGCTCGACAAGTACAACGACATCTACAGCAGGGCACACGCGGGGCAGATCGACCTGGACACGGCCACGCTGCTGCTGGCGGCGGCGGCCCACGAACCGATCCTCCGCGCGCTCGGAGTGCCCGAGCCGGAGATCCGGCGCCTCATGGACGGGCTGCTGATCCCGCCCCGCCAATCGGGGCACGTGCCGCAGTCCTATGTGCGCGACCTCATCAACGAGAAGTGGAACGACGTGGCCACGCGGACGCTGATCAGGCACGTCTTCCACGGCTTCCGGTTCTCCAACGGCTACCTGAGCGCCATGTACTCCGTGCCGCCCGTCACCTCGGGCGTCCGGCTCGGCGGCAATCCGCCCGACTCCCCGCTGATGCGCGCGTTCTTCGACGCGGACTACGCGCTCAAGTACATCACCTCCGCCGCCCCGGGCGGGGAGGCGCTGCCCGACGACATGAGCTTCCATCAGTACCTGGCCGATCGGGCCGCTGCCGCCGGGCGAGTCGGGCGGCTCCCGGCGGCGGGCGTCAACCGTTATTGGATCGGCCCCGGGCGGGTCGTGATGGACGACCTGGGCGCCTCCACCGGCGTGCGTTTCCGGTCCGCCGACGTGCGGATCATGGCCGAGCCGCTGGAGAGCCGGGGCTCGGACGCCGCCGGCGACGGGTTCTTCCGGCAGGCGCTGGACGGCTATGCCGGCGCTCTGACCTCCGCCTATGACGACTGTGCCCGCCAGTACCCGTCTCTGCACGTTCTGCGGGAGTCCGAGAAGGTCCTGGCCCTTGCACGCTGGGTCCGCCGCGGCGGCCTCCGCGTCGACCTCGGTGCCACCGGCCGGGCCGCACGCCCCGTGCCCGAGCGGGTCGAGGGGTTCTGGGGCCTGACCTACCTCGTCGCTCCCGCGGGGGACACCGATACGATGGTGTTCTGGATGCAGGGCGGCATCACCTTCGACGAGGAGCAGGGCGAGGGGTGGATCGTCCTCGAACCCGCCCCGGCGGTTGAACGCGACGTCCTGCAGTGCCTGGCGGCGAGCACGGTGCTGGCGGAGCAGGCCTCGGCCGCCGCCCTGGGGGGCGACCTGGAGGCCGCGCGCGACCTGGCGGAGAAGAGCGCGCAGGCGATGATCGGCAACATCGACCTGGCCGCTCTGCCCGTCCCGGTTGCCGTGCCGGTCGGGGTGGAGAGGCCGGCCGATGCGCCGTCCGCCGCCCAGCAGGCCGCCGTGACCTCGGCGGCCATCGGCACCGTGGAGGCCCACGTCGCGTCGGCAGGCGAGGCCCGGACCGAACTGGCCGCCGCGCAGGCCCGGCGGGACCAGGACCCCGCCGGCTACCAGCGGGCGCTCGAAGCCTCCCGGGCTTCGGAGGAGAGCGCACGGCGGAATCTGGAGCGGCTGAACGACCTCCTGGACGCCTACCGCAGCGAGCCCGTCAGCCTGCCCGACCTGCCTGCCCGTATCGCTGCCCTGCAGCCGGGCACCGTTCCCGCAGCCGCAGCCGCAGCCGCAGCCGCAGCCGAGCCTGCGGCCGCAGCCGAGCCCGCAGCCGTGGAGGACTGGACGGCCCGGCAGGCCCGCCTGGTGGCCGAACTGGAGCGGACTGAGCGGGAGATCGCCGCCACGCAGCAGGCCCTCATGCGACTGAACGACTCCATCATGGCCGATCGCGCGCAGTTCGCCGAGTGGGAGGCGGCCGCCGGCGACGGCTTCGACCGATGCGTGCGCATGGCGGCCGACACGGCCATCGACTTCGGAGCGGGCGCCCTGGCCGACCGCTACCGGGAGATCGAGGATCTGGCCCGCAAGCTGCCCGACCGGCCCGAGACGCTGATCGAACGGTATCGTCTCCTGGCGTCGCTGTCGAGGCGGCTGACCGAGGCGAAGGCGGCCTCCGACCTGGCCGGGCTGGCCGAACGCGAGGACACCACCGTGGCGGAGATGTTCGAGACGCTCCGCGACGGAATCGGGCAGATATCGGGTCTGCTGGGCCTTGATCGAACCGTGCCGGGGGCGTTCTGGAAGTACACCTCACTGGCCGCGGACATGGCCTACAACCTGACGGAACTCCGCCTCGGCTGGCAGAACGTCGGCCGGCTGGAGGAGAGCAACGTCCGATATGCCGAGGCCGTCCGTACGCTCGGCGAACGCATGCGCAGCCTCGTGGAGCGGCACAGAGAGCTGCGCAGGAGGATCGAGGAGGGGGAGGCGGTGGAGTTCGGCGGGTAGGTCGCTCAGTGGAACTCGGCCCGCACGCCGCTGCGGTCGTGCCACGACACGTCCATGCGGCAGCCGAACACGGCCGCGATCGCGTCGGCCGTCAGGACGTCCCCGGGGCGACCCTCGGCGACGACCGTGCCCTCGTTCAGGAGCACGGCGTGGTCCACGAACATGGGCGCCACGAGGATGTCGTGGGCGATGATCAGGATGGCCTGGCCGCGCCGGGCCCAGGTGCGGGTCAGGCGGTAGAGTTCCAACTGGTGGGCCACGTCCAGATGCGTGGCCGGCTCGTCCAGAAGGAACACGCGGCCCTGCTGGGCCAGTGCGCGCGCGATGACCACCCGCCGGCGTTCGCCGCCGCTGAGTTGGTCGAACCGGCGGTCCGCCAGATGGGAGGCGCCGACCTCGGCCAGGGCGGCGGCGGCGATGCGCCGATCCTCATCCGACTCTCCGCCCCAGAGGCCGCCGTGCGCGTAGCGGCCCAGCAGCACCACCTCGCCGGCCGTGAACGGCACGGCCGAGGAGGAATCCTGCGGCACGACCGCCACGTGGCGCGCGACCTCGCGCGGCGGCATGTCGCGGATCGGCCGGCCGTCCAGGCACACGCGGCCTGACTGCGGCCGCAGTGCCCCGTTCATGCAGCGGAGCAGCGTGCTCTTGCCGCCGCCGTTCGGCCCGAACAGCCCCGTGACGACACCGGGCCGCAGTTCGACGGTCACGCCTCGGAGGGTCGGCGCCGAACGGTCGTAGGCGAATGTAATGCTCTCCGCCCGCAGGATCATGCCCCCGACCTCCCGGCGGCGCGCCGCTGCAGGATCCACAGGAACACGGGCGCGCCGACCAGCGAGGTCAGTATGCCCACGGGCACCTCCGTCGGCGCGGCCACCGTGCGGGCCAGGGTGTCCGCCGCCACCAGCAGGAGCGCGCCCCCGACGGCGGCCAGGGGCACCAGGCGGCGGTGGTCCCCGCCCACGGCCCGCCTCAGCACGTGCGGCACCACCAGCCCCACGAACCCGATCACCCCCGCGATGCTGACCGCCACGGCGGTGCTGACGGCGATGGTGGCGAGCAGGACGGCCTGGAGACGCCGCACCCGCACGCCGAGGTCATGGGCCGAGCGTTCGCCCAGCAGGGCCACGTTCATGGCCGGCGCCAGTGCCAGCAGCGTCATCAGCGTGGCCGCCGCCACCGGCAGCATGAGCAGCACGTCGCGCCGGCCCGCACGCCAGAAGCCGCCCATGAGCCAGAACACGAGCGTCTGAAGCCGCTCGCCGGCCAGGTAGAGCGAGCCGGACGTCAGGGACGAGCAGAGGGCGCCGATCGCGATCCCGGCCAGCAGCAGGCTGTGCCCGAAGCTGTCGCCGCGCCGGCCCAGGGCAAAGACGATGCCCGTCACCGCCAGGCCGGTCGCGATGCTGAACGCCGGCAGGGCGGCATAGGGCACCGCCGGGAACCGTCCGATCAGCAGCATGCCGGCCACCGCCCCGAGCGCCGAGCCGCTCGATATGCCCGCCACGTAGGGGCTGGCCAGCGGGTTGCGGAAGAGTGTCTGCGCGGCCAGCCCCGCCAGGGCCAGCGTCGCTCCCACCGCGGCCGCTACCAGCACGCGGGGCAGCCGCGAGCCGAGCAGGATGCGGTCCACAAAGTCCCCGCTCGGCCCCCGCCACAGCGCGCGGGCGCAGCGCGAGAGCACCTCGCCCGGCCCGATGGCCACGCTGCCCGTGCACAACGCGTGCAGCACGGCCGCGCCGAGCAGAACGAGCAGGATGGCTAACAGCCGCCGTGAGGCCGCCGAGGGGCGCATGGACCGTCTCCGAAGGGCGTTCTACGCGATGCGCCGCACGTCGAACCGGTCGTCGCGCTTCGAGAGACTCAGGGCCTCCGAGCTGTCCAGCCGCGAGGATGCGACGTTCGCCAGGTGCCTGCGCGACGCCGCGACCGCCCGGTCGACCTGCTCGGCCGTGGGGCGGGCATACGGCTGCCCGGGCACGGGGATGTAGCCCATGATGTGGAACGGGATCTCCGGGCTGAGGCCCGCCAGCCAGGCCGCGATGGCCTCGACCTGGTCGACGTCCACCAGGCCGGGCACGAACACGACGTTGGCCCGCATGTCCAGCCCCGCATCGACGGCCGCCGCGAAGTTGTCGAAGATCAGCGCCTTCGGCCGCCCGGTGTACTGCAGGTGCACCCCCTCATCCCAGGCCTTCAGGCCCACGTTGGCGGCGTCCAGGTTGGGCAGCGGCAGCCGGCTGCCGTTCGTGTGCCCCAGGGCGGTGCGCACTCCCAGCGTCCGCCGGGCGAACTCCAGAACGGCCGGCAGGTCCGGGGCCACCGTGGGCTCGCCGCCCATGAAGTTCACGCGGTCCACGTCCACACTCGAAAGGGCGTTGCAGACCTCCTCCAGGGACAGGAAGCGCTCCGGCGCCGGATACGCGTGCCCGGGCCGGCCGTCGGGGCCGCTGCGCAGCTTGTAGCTGCAGATCGGGCAGCGGAAGGTGCAGCCGTAGTTGTGTACCGTGGCGAACCGGTGCTTCTCGTTGTGCGTGATCTTGTAGAATGCCAATCTTCCGTTACCTTTCCGGGAGAGCCCCGTCGTGGATGATGGCCCGCAGTCCCGCGACGGACTCGGGCAGCCCGCCGCCGGCCACAAGCCAGTAGCGGGGGATGGGGTGGACGCGGCCCGAACGGACCGCGGAGATCGCCTCCATGCCGTTGCGGCGGCGGAGCGACTCGACCGTGGCGAACTCGTCGACGAACAGGATCACGTCCGGGTCCGCCCCGATCAGGTGCTCGGGCGAGAGCAGCGATCCCCCGCCCGCCGCGGCGGCCACGTTGGCGCCGCCGGCCAGCGCCAGCAGGTCGTCCATGTAGCTGCCGGCCCCCGCCGTCTTGAACGGGCCGTAGAGTTCCAGGTAGACCGACGGGGCCGGTTCCGCCGGCCTCTCCTGCGCCTGCCGCAGGTAGCCGGTCACCCGGTCCGCAAGCCCGGCAGCCTCCTGCTCGCGCGCGATGCACCGCCCGATCAACGTGATCACGGCCGGCACGTCGGCCGCCCGGCCGCTGGTGATCCGCACCGCCGGCACGCCCAGCCTGTCCAGGACCGCCGCCACGTCGTCCTGATACCACCAGATGAACGCCAGGTCGACGCCCCGGGCGACGACGTGCTCCGGCGAGATCGCGCTGCCGCGCCCCATGACGACGGCGTCCGCCGTGCCGGGCACGATGCGGCTGTACTCGTCGATGCCCGCCAGCGAAGCGCCGGCGCCCAGCCGGACGATGGCGTCCGTGGCCGACGTGCACAGGCTCAGTATCCGCTCCGGCCGGGCGGGGATGGAGACGGTCCGCCCCGTCATGTCCACAATGGGTCGGCGTTCCCGCACTGCCGGTGCGGGCTCGGGCCGGGCGGCCAGGCGGACGCCGGCGGCCGTCAGCAGCAGGGCGGCCGCTGCGACGAGGCTGATCTGGGCCCGGCTGCTCATTCCTCTTCGTCCGGATCCTCTTCGGGAGGCGAACTCATCGACACGTCCCAGTCGAACTGCGTGGTGATCGTCTTGCGCGCGACGTGTCCGTCGCAGAACAGAGCGTTGAAGCTGTCCCCCGCGTGGCGATAGTCCACGTACTGGACCGGGTGCTGGAAGCTCGATCCGCTCCCGACGTAGTAGTGGCCCGGCGTGCAGTCGGCGAGCAGTATCTTCGCGGAAGCCGCGCGGACCTTCGGCAGCCTCACGCCGTACCAGAAGCAGTAGGCCTTGCCCGCGAAGTTGTACGTGTTCATGCCGAAGCTCAGCTTGATGCTCGGATCCCAGGTCAGAGGAATCTGCTCGGGGTCCTCGGGGCACATGAAGACACCGAGCTGGTCATCCACGTACGGCTTCACGATGTCCATCCACCGGCGCGTCGAGCTGACCCAGATCCGCGGGTAGGTCCCGCGGTCCGCCACGTGCATCACCATGCCGACGCCCAACTGGCGCTGGTTGCTCGCACATTGCGTCTGCAGAGCGCGCCGCCGTCCGCTCACCAGGGCCGGGACCAGCAGGCCGACCAGGATCGCGATGATCGCGATGACGACCATGAGTTCGATCAGGGTGAACGCGGCGATGGCTCTGGCCGGCCGACTCATCGGGGAACGCATCAGTGACTCCTCATTGGGGCACGAACCGGCGGCCGCTTCGGGCGAGGACGCCCGTGCGTGCGTAGCATGATCTTCAAAAACATGATACGCATCGGCCGGCCCGTCGTCAAATGCACCGGGGTCTTTTGTGGCGGGCGGGGACACGCCACCCTCTCGGAGGGCAGCGCCGGCCGGGCTGCTCGTGCAGGCTCTGAGCCGCGTGCGGTGGCAGCCCATGAACAGCGTTGCAGGGAACCGAGAACGCCCTCCCTGGGCGGGTGCCCGGTGTGGTGACGACAGGGGGGCCTTGCGGTTGCCTTTGTGGATTGGACACGGCAGGCCGTTGCGCGCATAATGGCTTCACACTATCGAGAGGACGTCGCCATGGTCCTTCGCCTGGTCGGGTCTGCTGCGCTCGTGATTCTGGCTCTGGCGCTCCTCTGTCCGGGAGCCGTTTGGGCCGATGACGGTCCGCCTGGCTCTGATCTGACGGGAGTGGACGCTTCCGCAGTGGAGCGGGCGGCCCTGCGGGAGCAGATCACCGGGAGCCAGGCCGGCGCCAAGGTGGTCAACGGCCCGCAGACGCGGCGAGCGCCCATCGAGGAGATGCGCATACCGGCGGGCTTCCGTGCGGCGGCGGAGACGGCGGCGGAGCCGTACACGGACACCGGCTGGGCGAAGGAGATCGTGCACGAGGCGACCGGCATCGAGTTGGCCTTCATCCCGGTGGGCGAGTTCATGATGGGCAGCCGGATAGACGAAGCGGACAGGTACGACGACGAAGGCCCTCAGCACCGTGTGCGGATCACGAAGCCGTTCTACATGGGCAAGTACGAGGTGACGCAGACCCAGTGGCAGCAGGTGATGGGCAACAACCCGAGCAACTTCAAGGACGATGGGCGGTTGCCGGTGGAGACGGTCTCCTGGGACGACATCCAGGGCTTCCTGAGCAGGGCGGGGGACGGGTTGCGGCTGCCGACGGAGGCGGAGTGGGAGTACGCCTGCCGGGCGGGGACGCCCACGCCCTTCCACTTCGGCAGCACGATCAGCACGAGCCAGGCGAACTACGACGGCGACTACGCCTACCGCTCCCGTTCGAGGGGCGTGTACCGCGAGAAGACGATGCCTGTCGGCAGCTTCTCACCGAACGCCTGGGGCCTCTACGACATGCATGGGAACGTCTGGGAGTGGTGTGCGGACTGGTACGGAGAGAGCTACTACGGCCAGAGGCGGCGGGCGGACCTGCAGGGCCCCGCGAGCGGGCAGTATCGCGTGTTGCGGGGCGGGTCGTGGTGCGACCTCCCGAACTGCGTGCGTTCGGCGGTCCGCAACAGGAACGTCCCCACGCTCCGGCGCTCGTACTTCGGATTCCGTGTTGTCCTGGTCCCCGAGCAGTCCGTCGTTCCGTGAGTCCGAGCGCACTGCCGGCCGTGCGTCTGCGGTCGGCAACGCGCTCGCACGTGAACTGCGCAAGGCTCGGCGCTCATTGCCAGGCTCTCGGAAACCTGGCATGACCGCCAAGCGCCCTTCACACAAGAGGCCCTGGACGCCTGGACCCGCGACGTGCTCGGCACCGTCGACCTGGCTGACCCGCTGTCGGCGGAACCCGAGAGGCAATCCGGCGGAAAAGGCTGTCGTGTTCGCACTGGGCGCGACTGCCGACGGGGAGCAAGCTTACCGCCCCGGCGAAACAGAGCTTGACTTCCCATCGTACGGATGGTACAAGACGTACGTTACGTAAGGATAGGAGCATTTGCCGTGACCCGACTACCGATTACCGAAGCGCGCGATCACCTGGCCGACCTGGGCAACCGCGTCGCCCTGCGCGGCGAGCGCATCGTTGTTGAGCGCCGGGGCAGGAGCCTCTTCGCCCTGGTGCCCATGGAAGACGTGGACCTCCTGGAGCGGATGGAAGACGAGTGGGACCTTGAAGCCGTCCGCGAGCGGCTGAACGAGCCTGCGCGCCCCTTCGCCAGGGTCAAGAAGGAACTCGGCCTGTAGATGGCCTACCGCGTCGAGATCAAGGCTTCCGCCATCAAGGAGATTGCGGCGCTGCCCAAACGCGAGCGACGCCGCGTCATTTCCGCCATTGAAGCCCTGGCCGACGACCCCCGCCCCGAAGGCACCCGCAAGCTCACCGGCGCCGAAGACGCCTATCGCGTGCGCGTCGGCGACTACCGCATTGTCTATCTGATACGTGACGACGTGCTGACAGTCTTCGTTGTCCGCGTAAGGCACCGCAGAGACGTTTACCGTCGAAGGTAGCCCACGCCCTCCCGCTTGAGAACCGGCCCCGCGTTCCGTATCATCCTGTCACGTTCCGGCACGTCCGGGTGGCCGGCGTCAAACCGCCTCGGCGCCTGCCGTGTCCGGGCCGAGTTACGCCCGGTCGAGGGGAAGGCAACATGCCCGACCGAAGCGCAATCCTGGCGGCACTGAAGAACTTAGCCGCCGTCGCCGCAGAGCCGTTAAGCTGAAGCAAGGAACCCATGCGGACGAGCTGTTGCTGTGCCGATTCCTTGAGTCGAAGTGTGTCTCCGGGCCACTGTAGAAGTCACCGACGCAGACGAGCGGTCGCCTCTGTTCTGGCCCCCGCACGGGGAGTGATAGGATGGTCTTGAAAATGAGCAAAGAAAGGAAAGACTCTGAGCGTTTTCCGCTGCACGCTGTGGGCGGGCTACACGTAGCAGCCCGCTGAAAAAGCCGCTTGACAGTGGCGGTATAATAACGGTGGCTCGAGAAAGGATTGCACAGAATGTCGATGCGCAAGCGAAGCGGGCAGCGGCAGCAGGACCTGTGGGTCCCCACCGCGAAGATGCCGCAAGCACCCGGCCACCCGTTCTACCGCAAGCTCAATCAGCTCCTGGCCCGGCATGGATTCGACGACTTCGTCGAAGGGCTGTGCGCGAAGTTCTACCACGACTCGCTCGGCCGGCCTTCGATCCCCCCGGGCG
>JAAYEJ010000050.1 GCA_012728835.1 Candidatus Brocadiaceae bacterium
AGCATCTGGTATGCCGACTACCACCTGTTCAACGTGTTGGGCGTCTACGCCGAGTTCACCATCGTCGCCCATGGTGACTGAGCTTCCGCCTCTCGATGGGGGTGAGACCATGCGCGCGTGGAAGCTGATCGCCCTGATGGCCGTCCTGACGGCCGTCACTGCAGGATGCCGGGGGGCCGTCACGATGTCCCAGATGGCCTGCCCGGTCTTGCCGGCCAGCGGGCTCCTCTTCGCCGACATGTGCGGCCCGCTGACCGTCGACTACAACGGGACGCCTGTGGCAGCCAGAAGCGGAGAGGCGTCGACGCTCTACGTGTACGATCCCGTCATCACCGGGCTTGACATCGCCTGGAGCGACGCCAGCATCGCGGCGGCCGCCGCCCAGGGCCGCCTCTCCCGCGTACACTACGCCGACTACCGCCTTTTCCAGATCCTGGGAGTCTTCGGGAGGTTCACCGTCATCGCGTACGGGGAGTAGTCCGGCGCAGGCCGGCCGGCTCAGCAACGGTCGCACCCTCCCCCGCCGCCGATCGGCTGCCCTTCCGGCACGTGGCGCAGCCCGCCCTTGCAGCCGGCCGCGCCCAGGCGATAGACTGGATGTCATCGCCCCTGGATTGCAGTTGGTTGATGGCCTGCGACACTACTTCTGTACCAGCCGAGGTCGCCACGGCCCTCCTTCGTCGTCTCACCGGCTCCCCGCTCGCCGTCACGGGCATGACCCGGATGCACGGCGGGATGGTCAACAGCGTGCTGGAGCTGACGACGGACGGCAGGCCGGAGCGCGTGGTCGCCAAGTTGTCCGCCCACCCGGACGACGCGGCCTTCGAACGCGAATTCTGTGCCCTCCGGTGGTACCGCCGTCACACCGCGTTCCCCGTGCCGGAGCCCTACGGGGTGGACGTCTCAGGCGACCTCTTCCCCGGGAGCTGCCTGATGATGCAGCGCCTGCCCGGCGAGAACCTTGCGCAGGCGGCGCTGAGAACGCGCGAAGCGGCCGACGTCGAACGCCGCATCGCAGACTGCCTGGCCCATCTCCACGGCCTGCACCGCGCGACCTATGGCTTCGCCTACGAACCCGCCGCCGCCGGATGCGGACTCTGGCTCGACTGGTTCGCGCCGAAGATGCAGGCCGAGTTCGAGGCCGCCGCCGACCGCCTGAGCGCCGACACGCGGGACATCCTCGCCCGCGAACTGGCCCGGCTCGACCTCTGGCTCCCCGAATGCGGCGCCCCGACGCTGGTCCACGGAGACGTCTGGGCCACCAACGTCATCGTGGACCCACTGGCGCCCGGCGGGCCGGCCCTGAGCGGATTCGTCGACGGCCGCTGCCGGTTCGCGGACGTCGAATACGAACTGGCCTACCTGCTCGTCTTCCGCACGGTCGGCCGCGCGTTCTTCGACGCCTACACCAGGACGCGACCGCTGCGCGACGGCTTCGAACAGCGCTGCCGCCTCTACTGGCTCCACACCATGCTGCTGCACGTCCGCGCCTTCGGCGACGCCCACTACATCCGCGCCTGCGAGGCCCTGGCGCACGAGATCGGTTGCCTCGGGCCCCCCTGAGGCGAATCACGCCCCCCCCGACTCGGACATCCGCCGCCGAATGCCGCCGAACACGAACAGGCCCCCTGCGGAACCCTCTGCAACCCGCCCGGGGACCGCACCGCGGCGCCGCGACACCGCCCTCGGCAGCCGGCCGACACGCGCACGCACGCCGGGACGAAACTTGCAGCCCCGGAGCCCGGCGGGCTATACTTGCCTCTCGATCGGCACAGCGGGGAGGGGGAGGGGCGGCCGCACCGCGAGGGCGTAGCTCAGTCGGAAGAGCAACGGATTTTTAATCCGTAGGCCGAGGGTTCGATCCCCTCCGCCCTCACCATCCCGACAGCCCGTTGAAGAAGTTATACTCCTGGGTGCGGTCGATTTCTTCTGGTGGAAAGGGCGTCCGCTCGTGGCGGGGATGGCCCGGCTGGCCACCGATGTGGCGCTTCTTGCCACGCCGCCGCGTGGCCGCCGGCGGTTTGACGATGTCCGAGGACGGCGGCTTGTGCGAGTTGGAGGAGTCCTTGCGCAGGCGGGCAACCTCGCGCTCCAGCTCCGCGTTGCGCGCCTCCAACTGCACGTTGTGCGCCTCCATCTCTTCGAGACGTGCCTCCAGCTTGAGCAGGCTCGCCTCCAGCACTTCGATGCGGGCTTCGAGTCGTCTGCAATTCGGGCATGTGGCTGGCGCTGCGTCGCTCATGCCGACGCAGCATACACGTACGCCGAAGGCAAAAGCATCAGGTCTTCAGAGAAACCGTGAACGGTTACTGACCCTGGAATGACAGGCCTGCATCGGCTACAAGTCCTGTGAAAGCGTTCGCCTGAGTCGGTGCAAATCTCGCTGGGCGTGGAGGAGGGACTGCCGTGGAACGCCGTAGGATGCTGCCGGCTGCACTCGTGTTGGCTGCCCTGGTATGCGGTCCCGCGTCCGGGGAGATCATCCCCGCTGAGCGCAGGATGGACTGGACTCCCGGAGTGAACGTCGGCGTGCCGGGCGGCATTCCGCAGCGTACGACTATCGGTGCGACGGTCGACGCGGCAAGGTACGGCACCGGACTCGTCGACGCCTCAGGCGCGATCGGAGCCGCAATCGACGCGTGCCCGGCCGGGCAAGTGGTATTCATCCCGGCCGGCACCTACCGCATCGACAACCGCGTCTATCGCCCCTACGCCAGTAACATCACGCTCCGCGGCGCGGGAATGGGGAGGACTGTCCTGAAGGCGAATACCAAAGGACAGGTCCTCCTGTTCGGCACTTCCGACTGGCCCCGGCCCACCGCCGGACTTGCGATCACGGGGGGCGCCATGAAGGGCAGCGAGGTCCTGACCGTGGCCGACACCTCCACGATTGCCGTCGGCAATCTGGTCCGCGTCGAGCAGGACAACGCGCCCTACGTCGCCTCGACCTCGGGGCTCCGGCCCGATGTCCGGCTGATGAGCGCCGTGTTCAGGGCGACGGCGAAGACCGGGACCACGGTGACGGTCGCGCCACCGCTGCCGTTCGATTTCACGCTGTCGCCGAGGCTGGTGCCGTACAAGATCCCGCCCCTGAGCAATACGGGTGTGGAAGACCTCACGATCGACTGCAACGCGACCTCGGGGATCGGCATATCGTTTGAGCAGTGCTGGGGATGCTGGATCAAGAACGTGGAGATCGCCGGGTCCCTGAGCCGCCAGATGCTGTTGGTCCGCTTCGTCAGCGGGGAGATCCGGCGCTGCTATACGCACGATTGCATAGGCGGCGGCCCCAATCACGAGGGCATTGACTTCTACGAAGACGGATCGTTCAACCTGATCGAGGACAACATCACCTACAACGGCGGCTTCCCTGGCATCATCCTCGGCGATTCCAAGGGCGGCTGCACCGGCAACGTGATCGCCTACAACTTCTCGTACGCGGGGAACGTCGGCACGCCCACGATGGCGGGCATGGACATCAGCGTTAGCCACGGCCCGCACAACATGATGAACCTGGTCGAGGGAAACATCGCCGGGGGCATCGGCAGCGACGGGTATTTCGGCTCCACCAGCCATATTACCTTCGCCCGCAACTGGTGCACCGCCACGCATCCCACCGCCGCAGAGAACCTGATCGCGGTGAACGTGGGCAGGTGGAACACCTATTTCAACGTGGTCGGCAACATCCTCGGCACGAACGGCTTCAGCAGTCAGGGGCTGTTCCAACCGGAGACCCCGTTCGGATATGAGAAGCAGGTGATCTACAAGATCGGCTTCCCCAACATGGGCAACAACGGCTTCTCGGGGACGTGGGGCCCCACCACCCCGCCGGACTACAGGAGCCAGTGGGCGAACCAGCCGGACCGTCGATCGCCGCAGGAACTGGACCTCAACGTCAAGAACACCATGATCCGGCACGGGAACTACGACTTCCTCACCCGTGCCGTCGAGTGGAACCCGGCGATCGCAGACCGCGCGCTCCCGAGCAGCTACTTCCGCGCGAGCAAACCGGCTTACTTTGGGGACCTGGCGTGGCCGCCGTTCGATCCGGCTTCCCCGCCCGCCGCGTTCGATGAGGCCAATGTCTGCAGGATCCCCGCCGGTTATCGATACGTCCACGGCACCGACCCGCCCGGGGCAGGGAACCCATAACGGGCCGGGTGGCCACCGCCCATCCCGACCTCACCTTCGTGAAGAGTCCGCAGGCGCCTTGAGGATCGCGATCAAGTAGTCCGTGGGGCTCTTGTGCGTCGCACCTGTGGCGCCGGGGTACGCGAGTTCACAGTCAGTGCCCATCTCCCGGCAACGCTCCTGCAGCTTCACTCCGAAGTTGGCGGTGTGCGTTGGATCCTTCTCCTCCTGGCCAAGGGCCGGAGGGTTCCTATAGGACAGGTAGACGGGAGGATCATCGGCACTCACGAGCGCCCACGGGGAATACTCGGCGATCCACGGCAGGAGGCTTCCCCGCGCGGCAAGGAACTCCGCGAAGTCGCGTTTTCCGAAGGCATGGCCCCCGTACCTGCTGTTCGGCGTCCAGTCCTTCATCTGCTGCGGATCGAGCGTGGTCTGCGCGCTCGCAACGGCGGCGCACCACAGGCGAGTGGATTCACGGGCGACCGGATCCTCGCTTCCGGCGTCAGCGAGATCATCACGGTAAGCCAGCCAGAGGGCCGAACAGCCTCCCGCTGAGACGCCTGCCGCGCCCATGCGTTCCTTGTCGAGGTTCCACTCGCGCGCCTTGCTGCGGATGAACTGCAGGGCCCGGGCGGCGTCATACAGCGGCGCCTTGACGGGTGGCTCGATCCCTTCCCGGGTGGCCTGAGAGATATACCGGTAGTTGATGGCAGCCACCGAGATGCCCTCCTTCAGCAGGGCATTCACGTCGACGGAACGGTGCACCGTCTCCTTGTTGTTGCCTGTCCAACTGCCGCCGTGGATGACCAGGACGAGCGGGGTCGGCCTCTCGGAGGGCGCCTGCCAGAAGTCGAGGACGTTCCGCTCGTGATCGCCGTAGCGGGCCTCAGCCCGGGTGGGCGTCGGGACGAAAGCCGCATACGCCGTCATGACCTCGGGCTCGACGTTCCTCGGCCGGCCGGCATCTTGAGCATGAGTGACAGCCACGGCGCCGACAAGACTGAGAAGGCAGCATGCAGCCAGGAAGGTAGAGGTTACGGTCTTCATGGAAGGTGTCCTTAGCGCTGGTTCTGCTGGCGGGGCAGCGTCGGGGCCGACGCCTCGTCCCTGTGTTCTCGCAGAAAAGCCCGCAACAGGCGGCTCCAGTTGGGCTTGTCGCCCATATGGCCGCACAACGGGTCGATGGCGACCTCCTTCGGGCCCCGCAGCGCATTGTAGGCCGCGAAGACCCCTGACGATGGGCAACTGAGGTCCTGGAACGCCACACCCACAATGGCGGGCGCGGTTATGCGGCTGGCGAAGTTTACGCCGTCCATGTAACGGGCGGTCGTGAACGTTACGGGGTCCGGCACGGCGCCGTTCATGATCACCAGCCTTGGCCGGCCTGTCGCGCGGCCGACCAGGACTCCCGCATAGTCGCACATGCCGGGCGCGTCGATGGCCAGCGCCGTCACGTGGGGGCTCAGAGCGGCGCAAGCCAGCCCCTGGCCGCCGCCCATGCTGTGGCCGTGGACGGCAAGGGTCCGGCCGTTCCAGTCAGGCCGGGAGGCCACGAACTCCGCCGCGCGGTAGCAGCGCAAGTACATCGCTCGAAAGTAGGTCGTCTCGCGGCTCTCCCGTCCCTGGAACATGTAACCCGCCAGGCGCCCCGCCATGAGCCGGTCGTAGTACTCCTGCGGCTGACCGTTGTCGATGTCGTGCGCATTCATCGCGAACGCCAGGTAACCCATGCGTGCGTAGCCGAGCGCCTTGTCGGGGTCCACCGAGGACACGCCCGCTCCCTGAAACCGCACGAGGCCCGGAAAAGGGCCGGGGCCCGCGGGTCTGGCCAGATAGCCGGTCACCTTGGTGCCGCCCAGGCCCGCCAGCGTCACTGAAAACAACTTGCAGGCATCGGGGGAAGGCATCGGCGTGAGCACCGGATTCATGGGCACCGCGTCGACCAGTGCTTTCTGGGCCTCCCAGAACTGATCGAAATCGTCCGGCGCGGACATGGGCGCCCGGATCTCCTCGTGACTGAAGGCCGCGCCGCCCATCGCCCTGACGGCCCTCCCGCCTGCGGGCGTGCAGGTGGCCCGGATCCAGAGAAGGGACGGCTCCGGCCGGCTTCCCTGCACCTCCGCACGACCGGCCCTGAGAACGACCTGTCGCCGCTCACTGTGCTCGAAGGCGTCGGCGGACAGCTCCACATCGAGCAAGGCTTCTGCGACGGGCTGATCGCCGTGCTGCATCTCGATGATGAACGTCACGGTTTCCCCCTTAGCGTAGACGGCCTCGGGTCGGTCGGTCCGGACCGCGAGCTGCAATGCCTGCTCGGCCGCCGTCGCCACGGGAGAGCCCAAGAGAAGCGCGAAGCCCAAAAGAACCGTCGCGGCTCGCGTCATCGTCCTGCCCTTTCATGGTTCGCTCCCGATGGAGCATATCCGGGCATTGTAGCCCCGGCATCCGCCAGTGCCAGAACGTTGTTCTTGAACTCCCCCGGCGAGAAGTTCTGAACGAGCGAGATGAGACCGGATTGATGGTCGATCAGCAGCAGCGCCGCCTCGTCCCGGGACAAGCGGTTGTACGCGAATCCCTTTGCCATAGTCGCCCCCTTCCTGGCTGTCGTTACGCAGTCCTGTGCCGCGGACCGCTCCCCCATCTGCCTGTCTAATGCGCAGGGCCGCCGGTGGCAAGCAGGACGAGCCGGCGATCGGATTTCCGTCAGTCGACGCGGCTCGGCGGCCGGCGTGCATTGCTCAACTGTCGCCTTTCAGGCCGAGGCTGCGACCGCCGTCCACGGCCAGTTCCTGGCCGGTGATGAAGTCCGATTCCGGTTGCGCCAGGAACAGCACGGCGCGGGCGACGTCGTCCTGTGTGCAGACGCGGTTGACGGCAGAGAAGCGGTGCGCGAACGCGGCGGCGTCCTCGATGGGGTCGCGCTGCACCAGGCCCGGCGAGACGCAGTTGACGGTGACGTTGTGCGCTCCGAGTTCGAGCGCCAGGGAACGGGTCGCCGCAATCAGGCCGCCCTTCGCGGCGCCGTACTCGACGCAGCGCTTCTTGCCGCCCCGCGCTACGATGGAAGTGACGTTGATGATCGCCCCCTGCTTTGCCGCCACCATGAGCGGCGAGACGGCGCGGATGCAATGCAGCGCGCCGACCAGGTTGACGCTCAGCATGTCATGGATGACGTCCAGCGACTGCTCGTGGAACAGCGCCATCTTGTCCCGCGCGCTCCCGCCGGCGCAGTTGACCAGGATGTCGATCCGGCTGAAGCGCCGCAGCACCTGATCGACCGCCGCGGCGACGGCTTCGTAGCATCGCACGTCGACGGCGAAGGCGGCGCCTCCGTTGCCGGTCTCGCGCAGCATGTCCACGGTCCGTTCGGCAGCCTGCGACGTGACGTCAAACACCGCCACCCTGGCCCCGTCACCGGCGAGATGGCGACAGATGGCCCTTCCGATCGCGCCGCCGCCGCCCGTGACGATCGCCACCTTCTCGGTCAGTGACATGACGACTGCCTTTCTCCGTATCCCGCCGCCGCCAGCAGTGTTTCCTGCACCAGCAGCTCGTGTTTGTAGTCGAACGGATTGACTTTCGCGCCCCGGATGATCTCCGCGAACTCCCGGAGTTGCGGAGCATAGCGGTCACCCATTGGACCGCAATCGACCTGGTGGGTGCCGGCCTCGTGACCGGGCACGGCATGTTTCAGGGTCAGCCGCGCGGTGAGCGGTTGGGTCTCGTATCGGCCGCCCGGCGCCTCCAGCGGACAGATCTCCACCGTGCCCTCGGTCCCGCAGACGATCAGCCGCCGGTGCTGCATGCCGTCGACCTCCTCGACCGACACGCGAAGGGTGGCGGTAGCATGCTCGTATTCGAGCACCGCCAGCCCGTTGTCGATGAGGCCGTCGTCGCGGGTGCGTTTCAGAAACGGCACAACCCGATCCGGCCGGCCGAGCATCGTCACCACGACGTCCACCAGGTATCCGGCGAAGATGAACATGGCGCCGCCTTTGAACTGCGCCAGCCAGCGGCGATAGGCGGCGTTGTCGCCGTCGTAGCGGCTCATCACCGCATGGATCTCGAAGATCTCCCCCAGCCAGCCGGCACGCACCGCGCCGATCGCAAAGCGGATCGCCGGATTGTAGCGGTACGCATAGGCAAGCTGAATGGCGAGGCCCTTTTGTTCGCAGGTCTCGAGCAATCGGCGGAAGGCCGGAAACGACTCCCCGCCGGGCTTGTCCAGGTGGACGTGCAGGCCGCGTTCCGCGCAGCGCTGCGCCGTCGGAACGAGTTCGAAGCCGTCGGTCTCCACCGCGACCGCATCCAGATGGGGCATGGCCAGAAGCTCGTCTTCGGAAACCCATTCCAGCCCGCGGTAACACGGCAAGCCGCCGCGTCTTTCCTTCCACTCCGGATCGGCCTCGGCGACGCCGACGATCTCGAAGAGATCGGGGAGCTTGCGCAGCGATTCCATGTTGCCCTCGGCATGGTTGTGTCCGATGCCGATCTGCCCGATCCTGATGCGCTTTCCGCTCATGCCGTGTTCCACTCCGTCCAGGACCTGCTGCGCGCCTTTCACTGTCTTTCAGCCGGCGCTCCGATGCCGCACAGGTGTGTGGTCCAGCACTGTAGTTCACGCGCGGTGCAGTGTCCAGCGTCGAGCCGCCTCTGCCGCGCGCTCTGATGCTGATGCAGGCCCTGGTCGCTCCGGGGGCCCGGTGCCGGTTTGCCGGTGGACAGGTTGCCGGCCGGTCTTGCCTGTCCCCTCACACAAACGCCTTGCCCCCGTGTTCTCGATATGGGGCTCTTCTCCCGGAAGGTGAGCAGAACTGAAGGGGCGGATGTGAGCTGACATCGGCGCCGTTTTTCTGTATCCAGTTGTTCGTCAAAGACTTCTGGAACAGGAAGGAGCGCCGGTGTCGGGCCTCAGTACAGCACGCTATCACCCCTGGAACCGAGTGGTCGTCAGCCGCCAGAGCGTCAGCGCCCAGGGACACCTCGCCGTCCTCGACCTGGGGCCCGACGAGCGCTTCTCCCCCCTGTGCAGCCGATGCAGGCAGCGGGTCTCCCGCACCTGCTCCCACGAGGTCCGTGCCGTGCGCGACCTCAACATGGCCTCGGCGCGTTCGCCGTGCTTGCCGGGGCGCCTACTCGGACGCTGCGGCCGGTTCGCGCGCGATCAGGGCCACGCCCTTGCGTTGGAGCAGGTCGCCCTGGGCGCGGTAGAGGGCGGCGAGGGCGGAGGCGTAGTCGGTGCGGGCGCCGATTTCGTCCCGCTCGGCGGCCGCCAGGTCCTGCTGGGCGCTCAGGAGGTCCAGGGCGTCCGAGAGGCCCAGGTCGAAGCTCCGCTCCTCGGCCTTCAGGAGCTGCTCGGCCAGCTCCCGGGCCTCGACCGCCCGCGTGATCCGCGCCTCGGCCGCCCGCAGGGACTCCAGGGCGTCGGCGATCTCGCGCGTGATCTGCTCGAGCACGTCCGCCTGCTGCACCAGCGCGATCCGCCGCTGGATCACGGCGATCCGGTGCCGGGCACGCGCCGATCGGTTCGGGAAGGGCCACTCGACGCGCAGCCCGGCCCGCCAGCTCCCGTAGCGCCCGTCCCGGATGTCGCCCGTGCCGTCGGAGAGGTCGTCGCCCAGGCCGGCCAGGCTGTATTCACCGAATGCCTGCAGCGTCGGCAGGCGCTGGTTCTCCGCATGTCGCTCGGTCAGATCGGCGTTGGCGATCGCCAGGTTCGCCTGCCTGTAGTCCGGCCGCTCCTGCGCGGCGACGGCCAGCGCGTCGGCCAGCGTCGTCCGGAAGCCGACGTCCGGCGGGGCGTCCACAAGCTCGAACTCGGCCGACTCCGAGGCGCCGTCCAGCACGCCCATCAGTTGCAGGAGCCGGTTCCTGGTCTGGCTGACCCGGTTCTCGGCGCTCACGATGTCCACCGACCGGGAGGCCGCGCGCGCCTTCGCGCGCGTCACCTCGATCAGCGCCACGTCGCCCGCCCGGTGGCGTCCCTCAGCCCGCTTCACGAGACGGTCGGCGCTGTCGCGTTCCTTGCGCCGCACCTCCAGGTCCGCCAGCGCGTAGGTCAGGTCCCAGTAGGCCTCCTCCACCTCAAGGAGCGTCCGCATCGCCGTGTCACGGAATCCCTCCTCCGTCACGAGCAGGTTGTTGCGCGCGATGGTCACCTGCGTACGGTTGATCCCCACGCCGCCGTCCTTCAGCAGGTCCTGGCTGATGCCCAGCGTCACGCCCGGGCTGTACTGGGGGTTCAGGACGCTCGTGTGGGTCCGGTCGCGCATGTAGCGGCTCGACGCCCTCAGCTCCAGCTCCGTGCCCGTGACCATGCGCCTGCGCAGCCCCATGGACACGTCGGCGTCGGACGTCTCGGTGCGCGTCACAGGCACACCCGCCACGGGCGTGTCGCTGCGGCCGACGCCGGCCTCGGCAAAGAGGTTGACGTCGAACTCGCCCTCCGCCTGCATGATGCCGGCCTCCGACGACTCCGTCCGAAGCTGGGCCACCCGGATGTCCTTGTTCGCCGCCAGCGCGCGGAGGAAGCACTCCTGTAGTGTCAGCCGGGCCGGCAGGGCCGGGACGCCCTCCACCGCCTCGGGCAGTGCTGCATCATGCGGAGGCCTGGCGCCGGCCGCAGCGGTGCACAGCAGGCAGGCCAGGCCAACGACGAGGCCGCAGACGGCGCATGCGTGCCGTTTCGTTCGTACGGCCACCGGATTCGGTCCTTCAGGATGTCGAGTCATGTGTGGTCCTCTGCGTTTGTTCACTCCCTGCGCACGGCCTCGGCCGGATCGATGCGCGCCGCCTGCCAGGCCGGGAAGATGCCGAACGTCAGCCCCACCGCTCCGCTCACGCAGAGCGCCAGCAGCACGAACCCCGGCGCGATCAGCACGCGCCAGCCCGTATAGAGCGCAATGGCCTTCACCAGCGCCCAGCCGACGGCCAGGCCCAGAAGACCGCCCAGCGCGCTCACGCACACCGCCTCGGTCACGAAGTGCAGCAGGATGTCCTTCCGGCTCGCGCCGACCGCACGCCGGATGCCGATCTCGCGCGTGCGCTCGCTCACGCCGGCCAGCATGATGTTCATGATGCCGATGCCGCCCACAAGCAGCGAGATGCCGGCGATGGCGCCCATGACCATGTTGAAGACGCGCTGGGTCGCCTGCGCCTGCTCCAGCAGCTCCTGGGGCACCATCACGCTGAAATCGTCCGCCTCGCGGTGCCGAAGAGAGACCACGCGGTGGATGGCGGCGGCCGACTCGCGCAGCAGGTCCTCGTCGTCGATGGTCAGGCTGATCTCGGTCAGTTCGCTCACGTAGCGCTCGTGCGCGAAGGTGTAGATCGCCGCCGTCACCGGCACGTAGACGTCGTAGTTCGAGTCGGCGACGCTGAGTGCCTTCACCTTGCCCTCCACCATGTGGCGGGGCGACATCACGCCGACGATGACGTACGGGGAGAAGCCGACCGAGATCACCTCCCCGACCGCCTTCCCCTCCTCGCCGAACAGGTCCCGCCGCACGGCCTCGCCCAGGACGCAGACCTTGTTGACGTTCGTCACGTCGGCGGCCTCCAGAAACCGCCCGGCGGCCACCGGCCAGTCCATCGGCACGATGAACTCGTCGGTCGTGCCCACCACGCGCGCGTGCGCCGCCTCGGCCTGACCGCGCGTGACGCTCGCCTCCACGGTGCGCACGGGCACGGACGAGACGACGGTGGGGACGATCTCTTTGAGCGCCTTCGCGTCGTCGATCGAGAGGCCCCAGGAGCCCTGACGGCGGGCCTCCAGGAGCTTCTCGCCTTCCAGGGCGGCGTCGCTGACACGGATGTTATTGATGCCGAGCTGGCGGATCTGGTCCAGCGCCTCCTCCTTCGCGCCGGCGCCGATGCCCGACATGGCGATCACCGCCGCCACGCCGAACATGACGCCCAGCACGCTCAGGAGCGTGCGCAGCCGGTGCCGCGCCAGACCGTCCACCAGGGCCGTCGAGAGTATGTCGTTCCAGCGCATGCTAAGCTCCCTGGCCTGGGGCGGGTTGGTCCTCCGACGGCTCGCCGGCAAGCTGCTCGGTCGACTCTGCCGTGAAGGTATCCGAATGGATCCGGCCGTCCACGATGTGCAGCACGCGCCGGCAGCGGCTCACGATGCTGTGGTCGTGGCTGACCATGGCGATCGTGATGCCCTCGCGGTGCAGGTCGATCAGCAGGTCGAGCACCTCGTGCGCCGTGTGCGAGTCCAGGTTGCCGGTCGGCTCGTCAGCGAAGAGCACCCTCGGCTCGCCGACCAGCGCGCGGGCGATGCCGGCCCGCTGCGCCTGGCCGCCGCTCAGTTCCGCCGGCCGGTGCGTGAGCCGGTCGCCCAGGCCGACGCGCTCCGCCATCTCGGCGGCGCGCCGTCGCCTCTGGGCACGCGCCACACCCTGGTAGGCGAGCGGCAGCGCGATGTTCTCCACCACGTCCAGCCGCTGCAGAAGGTTGAACGACTGGAACACGAACCCGACCACCGAACTGCGCACGCGCGACAGCTCCCGGTCTTCCAGCGCCGCCACGTCCCGACCGTCCAGGCGGTAGACGCCCCCGCTCGGGCGGTCCAGACAGCCCATGATGTGCAGCAGCGTCGACTTGCCCGAGCCGGACGGCCCGGCGATCCCGACGAACTCGCCTTCGTCGATCTTCAGGCTGACGTCGTCCACCGCGCGCACTTGCACGCCGCCGCGCACGCCGTAGACCTTGCTCAGCCCCTCGACCTCGATCAGACTACCCATGAGATGCTCCCTCGCTGGATGTTGCCTCGCCCTCCCCCGCCGGAGTCGCGGCCGCACCCTCCGGCAGCGGGAACACCTCCACCATCGCCGACATGCCAATGCACAACGGCGGCTCTTCGTCCAATGCCACGACCACCTGGAACAGCCGCCCATCCCGCACGCGCGTCTCCCCGACGTACTGCCGCGTCCAGTGCGCGAGCTCGGGCCAGGCGACGACGTCCGTGACGCGGCCGCTGAACGTCCGCCCGGGCACACCCGCCAGCGTCAGACGCGCCGGCGCGCCCCGCCGGACCTTGAAGTAGTCCGATTCGTCCAGCATGGCGTGGACGGCAGCCTGCTCCATGTCGGCGATACCCATGAAATGCCAGCCCTGCTGCAACTCGGAGCCCTTCTCGGCCCAGCACCACGCCACGAGGCCGTTGACCGGAGAGACGATCTCGGCCCGGCCAGCCTTGCGGAGGCGACGCTCGGCCTGCGCACGGTAAGCTTCGAGCCGGGCGCCTGCCGTCTGGAGCTCGGCTTCGGCTTCTCTGACGTCAAGCTCGGCCAGCGCACGGGTTCGGGCAAGGGCGGCGCGCGCACGCTTCAGCCCGGCTCGGGCCGCCACGCGCTCCAACGCCGCCGCGCCCGCCAGGATGTCCTGCAGAATGGCGTCCTTCTCGGCAAGCGTGGCCTCCGCGCGTCCCACCTGAAGCTCGGCCTGACGCACGTCGGCCGCACGCGCATTGCCCTCGGCAACGAGATCTGCGCAGGATTCCAGCCTACGCTTCGCCCATTCCAGTTGCCATTCGGCCTCGGACCGCTCGTTCTCCGCGTGGATGCGCTCCCGCGCCTCTGGTCGCGAGGCCAGCTCCTCGACGCCCAGTTGGGCGAGCGTGACGTCCGCCTCGGCTTCCGCTACGAGGAGCGGGACGAGTTCCTCCTTGAGGTGCACCTCGATCTCGGACGCTCGCCGAAGGACCTCCAGCCTGGCCAACTCGCTGGCGTCCTGCGCCCGCCAGTCCACCGCCAGGTCGGGGACGAGCGTTGCGACCACCTCCCCCTCTTTGACAGGAGTGCCTGCCGGAACAACCGAGATCAGTCTCCCCTGGAAGGGACAGCGTATCTGATGCGTCGATTCCGCCGCAAGGCGGCCCCGCAGAAGCAATGCCGGTCGACCAAGCCGGCTGTCCGGCACCCGGTGCACGGGCTCCCACGCCGCCGCGTCGTCGGGTCCAGGGAAGATGCGCACGTCGGCCTTCATGCCCGGCCGCACACGCCGGCCGGCGTCACTCACCGCCACCAGCACACAGCCTTCGCTGTCGAGGATCTGGGTAGCGGTCTCCGCAGTCTCCCGCCGCGACGTCGACACTAACGCAAGCACGGACTCTACGGCGCCACGGTAGACGGTATCGGGCACACCGGGAAAGCCGATCTCGGCGCGGTCCCCCTCCTTCACGCGGAGCAGCTCCTCCTCGGGGACCTTCGCGGCGACCCGCACTTGACCCGGATCGACGACGGACGCAATCCTCTGCCCGTAGAACACGGGAGCGCCGGGCCCGAACCGCTGACCTTCCATGTGGAGCCAGTAGCCGTCTCGATCTCCGTAGAGGATCTCCCCCGCTGCGGGGGCGCGGACCGTCAAGGCTTGCGTGCGTTTGAGGCTCAGTTCATATTCGCGCTTCGCCTGGCCGACTCCTTTCTCCCGGCTGGCGTCACAGAGCAAGCGCCGGCGCTCAGACTCGAGCTGCGCTCGCAACTCGGCCGCCTTCAGCCTCGTCCGGAGCTTCTCCACGTTCGCGGCCGCCTTCTCCTCCTCGAAGCAAGAGCCCTGCGAACGCAGCCAATCGCCGAGGCTCTGCAGGTAAGCCGCGTCGGCCGTCCTGCTTTCGCAGCCATGCCGGGCCGTCATCAGTTCTGTCTCGGAGCAGAGACCTTCTGCACTGAGCTGGACCATTCGGTCCAACCGATCCTTGGCCTCCGTCCGTCGGGCCTCGTTCTCGGCGACCCGCGCGTCGAGTTGCGCCACGTCCACGGCACACGGGAGGGCCTGGAGAGCGGCCAGGTGCTGCTCCGCACCACGCAGGTCCGTGCGGGCCGCGAGCACGGCGGCCCGCAGATCCCCCAACGCGGCAGCCGCCTCCGCCTCGGTCCGACGCGCAACGGCCTCCGCCTGGCGCAACAGTCGCTCCTTGTCGCGCTGTTCGTCTTCAAGCCACGGGGTCTGGAGTTCCGCGATCACGTCGCCCGCCTGCACGCGGCTCCACTCGGGGACGATTCTGGTGATCGTCGGCGCGAACGCTCCGTTCAACTCGACGTTCCAGAAGACGTCTCGCGGTTCAATGGCCTCGGCCGTTCCCTCGGCGGTGATGACCGCTGGCAGAGCGACGTCAGCGGCCGGCGCACCTCCACCGCCCTGGCCCTGCCCAAGGGCCAGGATCAGCGACAACGCTGCCGCCACGCATGCCATTCTCTGCTGGAACAACGCCCCCACGAGTTCACTCCTCGGGGTTCAGCAGGATCCATTCCCCTTCGGCGAGCCCGCCGCGGATCACCGCAGTCGAGCTGTCCGCCGCCAGGACGTCGACCGATCGAGTTTCCCGGGTGCCGCCGGTCCAGATGACGACCTTGCCGTCGCGAAGGCACGCCCTCGGAACGATCAGGCCGTCAGCGTGCGCCACCTCTATGGAGGCGTCCCCCGTCATGTACGGCCGCATGTTCGGGGGCACGGCGTCCAGTTTGATCTCCACCTCAAGGTACTGCACGTCCGGCTCATCTTCGGCCTCGGCCAAGGCTTCCCCCACCTTCGACACCACGCCCGTCGCGGCCAGGTCAGGACGCGCAAGAAACTGGACGCGGGCAGGCTGGTCGAGTGCGACAAGCCGGGAATCAGCTTCCCGCACGCGCCCCTGAAACACGAGAGCGTCGGTGTCGGCCAATTCAGCAACCACGAAGCCCCGCCAGACGGCGCGGCCGATCTCGACCTTCCCGCCCGACGGGGAGAACACCACGCCATCCCGCGGGGCCGTGATGCGCGTGTTCTGCAGGTCGTCTTCGAGCTGCGAGAGCTTCTGTCGCAGCGCATCGAGCGCGCTCTGCGCGGCCTTCTGTTGCGACTCGGCCTGCCGGATGCGTGCGTCTCGGCTCTGAGCCGCCTGCTCGTGCGAGACGCGGGCCTCGGTCAGGTGCGCCCGGGCGGTTTCCAGATCCTCAGCGCGCGCACCTGCCGAGGTGTCCTCCAGGACCTTCTGCGCTTGGGAGCGTTCCAGCACGGCGGCGGCGTACTCCAGTTCGGCGGCCCGCACGTCCTTCCCGCTCACGGCGCCCTCCTCGAACATCTCACGCATCGATGCGAGCCGGTCCTCGGCGTAGCGGAACGACGCCTCGGCTCGAGCCACCCGCGCCCGGGCGACGGCGAGAGCACCAGGCAAAGGTCGGCTCTGCTCCAGGTCGAACTGCGCCTGCGCCACCTCTTGCGCGGCCGCCAGTTCGGCGATCTGGCCCTCGACGTCGGCCTTCGCCCGTTCGAGGGCGATTCGGGCCTCCGAGAGGGCCATCTCGGCAGACACCATATCCTCCTTGACGGTCAGGATGCCATCCTCGATATCGGTCGCATCCAGTTCGATTATCACCTCTCCCTGCCGTACCGCAGTGCCGTCGGGGACCACGCTCACCACCGACAGGCCGTCCAGCGCGCTAGTCACCCGTGTCTTCTCCGCTGGCTGCAACTTGCCAGGGACCCTTACCATCTGCCGGAAGGCCCCCCGCCGCACCTGCGCGAGAAGCGCACCAGGCGCATGCGGGGCGTTCGGCGTGCGCGTTGAGGCAGCCAGCAGGAGCAGCAGACAGAGGCCGCCTGTCCATCTCGCCCACCACAGGAGCCTTGTCTTTGCGCGTGCCATGTTCAGAGGCCTACTCCTTGCCCGTCCGGGCGGCGGCCAACTCAACCGTCCCCGTCATTCCCGGCAACACCCGCAGCTCTTCGCCCTGCGGCAATTCGACAAGGACGTCCACTCGCGCCGCTCGGACGCCGGAGAGGCGGGGAGCGTCGACCATCGTTGACAGGATCTCCTCCCGGTCCGTCACGAGCGGCACGACCGAGAGCACTTCGCCGTCGAAGGCCCGCCCTGGGAATGCTAGTAGCTCGACCCGCGCCTTGTCGCCGATCGCCACGCGACCCAGATAAGGCTCCTCGACGACTGCGCAGAACTTGAGTCGCGACAAGTCCACGATGTACCCGACACACTGGACCGACGCCGGAAGGTCGTCCCCAATGGAGACGCGCTTGCGAAGGTAATGGATGTAGGGGTTGTACATGATGCTCCCGGCTACGGGGGCGCGCACGATCCTGTACTCGTACTGGTCCTTGTAGTGCTGGGACTCCTCGTCAGCGTCGGCCACAGCAGCCTGAGCGACGGCCAGCTCCGCCTCGGTGACGGACGCCATCTTGTCCGCCATTGCTTCGGCGAACGCGAGCTTCCCCTCGGCCTCTTCGAGGTCGAGTTCGGCCTCGCGGATCCGGGCGGCGGGAGCGCCTGCTTTCACCTTCGCCAGGCGGATCTCCGCCTCCCGAACGGCCAAATCGGCGAGCGACTCCGCCAGTTCCTTCGCCTGCAGTTCGCGGACCGAGTCCAGACCGGCCTCCCGGGCCAGCGCCAGCCGTTGCCGGGCGCGCTCGCGTTCGATCTCGGCCCGGCGGAGTCTGGCCTCTTCCGCCGCAATGGGGTGCGGACCGGGCTGGGCCCGGAGCAGATCAAGTCGCAAGCCGGCGACTTTGCGCGCCATTTGCGCCTTCCTGACCTCCGCCCGCCAGCGACTCGTTTCGTTGTCCATCTTGCGGCGCAGTTGTTCGAGTTCGGCGCGCGCAAACTTGGGGGGATCCTCCGCCCGCTTCACATAGGCGTGCGTGTGGTAGCCGTTCGTCTCCAGGACCGCGTCGCCTTCGTTCAGCCAGCTATACTGCGGCGCCAGACGGATGATGGTCCCGGCGACGCTGTTGTGGGTGAGGACGGCCGTGCTGCGCACGGGTTCGACGGCCCCGGCGAATCGCAGTGCGTCCGGGGCGCTTTGCAGGGCTGGTCCGTGTGCGGAGCGCCCGGACGACCCTTCCGGCGTGGCGTCGGCGACTATCGTGGCTTCGCCGCCGAGGCCCGGCAGGAGCCCGTCCGGCGGGTTGTCGATCTCGATGAGCACCTCAAACTCCTTCGGCCGAGGCGATTCCAGTTCCGCGACAGCGGGCCGCTCCTCGTCTTCCCTGGCGCTGGCCACATCCAGCGACGTGACGCGGCCCGTGAGGACCTGTTCCGGAAGCGCTGACAGTGTGACCCGGGCAGTCTGCCCGGCATGGATACGCCCCAGGACACCCTCGCCGGCCCGTCCGCGGAAGCGGAATGCTCTCCCGCCGAAGATGGAGCAGATGCGCTCACCCCATCCGACCTCGACGCCGGGGCCCACCTTCTCAAACTGTCCGGACCCGACGTACGTCTTCTCGTAAGCAACAAAGCCGTCAGCGGGCGCCGTCCGCACGGCACCCGCAATGATGCCTTCCCAGAGATCGACCTCCCTTTGGGCGAGGGAGAGCCGGTACTCCCCACCGCGCACGTCCAGGCGCGCTCTCTCGACTGCCAGCGACTTCTCGGCAATATCCAAATCGGCGTCCATCCGTGCCATGGCCAGTTCCGACTCAGCAATCTCGATCTCCCGCGATTCGGCACCTTGCTCCACTTCGCTCAGTTCTGCGCGCGCGACATCGGCGTCGGCAGCAGCGATGTCGGCGGCAAGCCGAGCCTCCATCACGGCCTGCCGGGCCTCCGCCTGGGACTCGACCATCGCATCGACTGCCTCGACCTGTCGACGTGCCTCCTTCGAGTGCGCAAGCCGCAGCTCCAGGTCCGATCGGGCGGCAGACAGCTCGATCGGGTCGGGCAGCCCCCGGAGCCGTTCGACCGCCAGTTGCAGGGGCTGGAGGCGGGGCGCAGCCTTCTTCTTGGTCGCCTCAAGATCGGCCTGGGCGGCGCTGAGCCGGGCCTCTGCGCCCGCCAGTTCGGCTTCACGTCTCTTGACTAGCCCCTGGCAGTTGTCCCTCTCGCGCTCCCACAGGTTCGTCTCTACGCTCAGTAGGAAGTCGCCCTTGTGGACGAAGGTTCCCTCAGGCACGATTTCCCTGATAACGTCACCCCGGAACTTCCAGTGGACCTCGCGCCGCCCAACCCAGACAGCATCGGCGGCCGAAATCTCGCCGGGGATCTGGATGCCCTGGACCACAGCCGCCGCATGCTCCTCGGCCGCTTGGGTCGACACGCCCCAGGAGCAGACCACAGCCAGCACGGCCAGGACCACCTCGCACACTGCGCTCTTTGAGGAGAATCCACGCACGCATGCTCCTCCTGGTGCTGGTCAGTCGCTCAGAATCGCCACTTCGTCGCCAGGCTCGAGCCCTGCGGCAATCACGGCCATTCCGTTGTGCTCCCCGGCGACTTCCACGGCCTGCGGTAGCCACGCGCCGCCGCGACGGACGAGGGCCCAGCGGCTATCCGCGGCCTCACGGAGGCATGCCTGTGGCACAAGCAGGACGGTGCGTGCCTCCGCGAGCGCTATCACGGCTTCACCGCTCATGTTCTGCGGCAGGTTCAGTCCTGCCGCGTGGTCGACGGCGATCACGACATCGTAGACGTTCACACCCGCATCTGGGCGCTCCTCCCAATTGGCGAACTGCGCCGTCCTCGAAAGGTCGTCGGCTGTGGCGCCGACCGCCGCCACCGTCCCGGCGAGCGTTCTGCCCGGCAAGCCGGGAATGCTGAGTTCGACCGGCTGCCCCACCGATATCTGCGCTACCTCGTCCTCGCCGGCGCGAGCGACAAACGCCCACTGCGACGGATCCAGAACCTGGGCGATCGTCGCCGTCCAGAGCGGTCCGACGCCGGGACGTGCCTTGCCGCCGACGTAGATGGGAGGGCGAACAACGATGCCGGCCATCGGCGCCCTGCGCGTCTCCCGCTCCTGGCACCCCAGCCAGTGGTCGAGCGCGGCCTGCTGCACTTCGCCCGCACGCTCCGCCTGCGCGAGGTTCGCCGCGTGCAGTGCGCGGGCAGCGGCCGCCGCCTCTCGCGCCGACTCGAGCGCCGACTCCGCCTGGGTGACCGCGCGCCGCGTGTCGAGCAACTCGGCATCGCCAGGCTGGTGCGTCAGGACGGCCAGGTCCGCCTTCGCTTTCTTCAACTGTGCCTCGGCCAGGCGGTGCTTGTGATCGAGTTCCCGTGCGCTTTCCCGCGCGGTCAGGCCCTTCTCCGCCAGGCCCTTTGCGCGGGTCAGAGCGGTGGCCGCTGCGTCGCGCTCCAGCCGACAGCGCTCGCACGCCAACTGAGCCAACTGGAGGTCGCCCTCAAGGGGCCCTTCGTCGAGCGCCTCCAGGCGTATCCGGGCGCGGCGGAGCGCAATGTCCGCCGCGCGCACGGTCTGCTGGTCCGTCATCTCGGCCAACTCGAAACGGGCGCGGGAGAGGCCCTCGCGCACCTTCCCGCGTCGCAAGTCCCGCTTCCGCTCCGCGACCCGTGTCTCGACCGTCTCGTTGAACACCGACGCCACTGGATCGCCCGCAGCTACGGCACTCGCTTCGTCCGCCATCCAGCCGACGATCATCCAGTAGCAGTAGTGGCTGACGATGTCGTGCCAGTGCGTGGATCTCACCTCGCCGGGCAGCGTCAGCGTGGGCACGAATACATGACGGCCAGCGACTACGCTCAGGCCGCTTGGCGTGAGCCGCGGAGGCGCGCTGAGGTCCTCCGCGCCCCAGGCAAGCCTCGCAGCATGCACGCACACGAGGAGCGCGACCGCCCGCACGACTCGCCGGCTATCCACAGGCAACACGGGCCGTCCTCGCAGGAAGCAGGAAGACACGCCGTCCTCAGGCATGAGCGGCCGGCACCCACGCTCCGGCCGCAGGCATTATGGCCGCACCCGGCACCACCGTCAACACACATTCGGCCGCCTGCACCTCCACGCCGCCGCGCACGCCGTAGACCTTGCTCAGCCCCTCGACCTCGATCAGGCTACTCATGGGATGCTCCCTACACTGGATGTCTCCTCGTCCTCAGCCGCTCCCCCATCCGCCCCGCCTTCAGGAGCGGCGAAGATCTCCACCATCGCCGACATGCCAATGCACAGCGGCGGCTCCTCGTCCAATGCCACAATCGCCTGGAACAACTGCCCGCCCCTCACGACCGTCTCGTCGCCCCTGGGGCGCACCCACCAGTCAAGCTCGGGCCAGGCCACGACGTCCGCGACGCGCCCGCTCAATCTGCGCTTGGGCACCCCCGCAAGGCTGACGAGCGCCGGCGCCCCTCTCTGCACCTTGAAGAAATCCGACTCGTCCAGCAAGGCGTGGACCTTCAGCTGAGTGTCGTCGGCGACGCCCATGAGGTACCTGCCCTTCTGCACCTCCTCACCGTCTTCCACAAAGCGATCAACGACCAGCCCCGACACGGGCGACATCACGTCTGCCTGAACCGACCGTTCGACTCGCCTGCGGGCGCCCTCGCGAAATGCGGCGAGGCCGGCCTCCGCGGCCTTCATCGATGCCCTGGCGACCTCCAGGTTCACCTCCGCCAGGACCTCCAACTCCTGAAGGGAAGCGCGCGCCACTTCGAGGGCGGAACGTGCGACAGCGCGCTCCGCCTCCGTCGCGCCGGCCAGCACGCGGTCATGCCGTGCGACCTTTGACTGGAGGATACAGAGCGCGTACGCCAATGCCGCCGTCCAGCTGCTTGCAGAACTGCCCACAGATCAGCAACCAGAAGCCCTCCGCTAACGCGTCCGGCTAGCAGGGGACAACCCTCCGACTTCGCCCTGCGCAGCGGGCGAACGCGATGTCTGCGCCGCGGGCTCCGGCCGGTCACTGCGGTGAGGCACTCGGCTGTCGGCAGTGGGAAGGATCTCAACCACGGCGGACATTCCAATGCATATTGGGGGATCCTCCTCAAGTTCAACTGTCGCCCTGAAGAGCCTACCTGCTCGGCCTTTCAACGAATCGGCGCCCGGTCGGTACCATGGCGGCGTGCCGAGCCAGTCCGTAATGGCAGACACGCGGCCGTGGAAGACCTCGTCGGGCAGGGCGGCCAGGCGAACGGACGCGCGGTCCCCGATCGCCAGGCGAAAGAAACCAGACTCGTCCATCATCGCATGCACGCATCCCCTCTCCATTTGGGCGACGCGCATCAACCACCAGCCCGCCTGGACTTCTTCCCCTTGCTGCACATAGAGGTCGCACACGATTCCCGTCGCGGGCGATTTCACAACTGCCAAGGCCGCTCTCTGACGGTGCCGGTCAACTTCGCGCCGGAACGCAGCAAGCCGTGCGGCGGCAACCTTCGCCTGAGCCGCCGCAACGCGAGTGTCCGCCTGAACGCGGGCGTCCACTTGCTGGAGCTCAGTGCGCGCACGCTTCAGGTTGGCCTCGGCAACGGCGATCTCGACTGCAGGAGCGCCCCGTGCAACTCGGGCCAGCGCGGCGGACGCAGCTACTTCGTGCGCTGCGCTCACGGCTTCTGCCAACTCACGCTGCTCGACATCCACAGCGGAAATGAGACCTGGGCCAAGCATGTCCCGGCTCGCGGCGAGGCGGTCACAGTCATCTTGGAGTTCCCGTTGGGACTCCACAAGCTCGTTCTCCGCCCTGATCCGTTCGGACGCGAGGGGGCGGGACGTCACCCGCTCCAGCGCGAGTTCCTGCAGAGCCACGTCCGTTTCCGCCGCGCGGCGCAGGAGCGGGGCAGACTGATCCCGGAGTTGCTGCTCGAGTTCAGCCGCACGCAGCAACCCCGTCAGGCGTCGTAGTTCGCTCTCGTCCTCGCTACGCCAGTCTTCCTCCAGTCCAGCCTCGACGCGCGCCACGACGTCGCCGGCCTGGACGAGGGTTCCCTCCTCGACGACCTCCGTGACCCGTCCCGAAAAGGGCGCGGTGACAGCGCGCTCCGACTCCCCCGCCAGGAGGCCGGACAGAACGATGGCATCCGGACGCAGAGAGGATGCGTCATCAGCACTGCGTGAAATGCCTGGCCGGCCCCGCGAGGCGCCCGTGCTGCCGGCCTCACGGTCCGGCCCGCCCGACGCAGGGGAGATCCACCCGACGGCAGCCATGCCGGGACGGGCGCGTGCACCCGCGTCCCTCACGACGATGATAACGGTGCCGCACGGCGTGCCGCCCCCGCCGCCGGTCTCCGGATGCGCGAGCCGGCTCGCTCGCACGACGGGGAGCACAGTCTCCACTTCGCCCTTGCAGGTCAACCCGGGGATGGCGCGGAATCTCACCTCTGCCTCGTCGCCTCGGGTGATCGCTAGGAGGTCCTGTTCTGCGACCTCGGCCCTGACACGGAGGCCGTCGCCACCGACAACGGAAGCGACCGGTTGGCCACCGTAGACGGGCGTTCCGGGTGAGACCCTCCCGTCCGTCCCCAGCCCGTACGCAACATCCCAGTTGTCGCCGTGGCGCACACGCCCGGGCGCAGGCGCGCGGATCGTCAGGGCCTCCACCTTCCTTTCCAGGACGGCCAGCTGCTTCGTGGCCTGCGCCAACTCCTCCAGCTGCGCCACCTCGCAGAGCACGTGCCGCCTCTGCGTCTCGACTTCGTACCGGACCTCCGCGATCTCCAGGTCCAGGGCCGCCCGCTGGGCCTCGAGTGCCGCCTGCCGTGCGGCGAAGGAGGCGCCCTCTCCCTCGACCTCTTGCAGCACCTGTCGGAGGCAGTCGCTGTGGGATGCAAGTCGGAGGGTCTCACGCTGCGCGTCTGTCATGTCCCGGTCCGAACAGACCCCCGCCTCCTGTGACTCGGAGAGAATCCCGAGCCTCAGCTCCGCGAACCGGCAGCGGGCCTCATTGGATTCGAGATGGAGCTTGGCCAGACGTTGGTCCTCGTCGGTCGGCATCGCCTTGAGCAGCGCCAGCCGGTCGTTCGCCTGCTGAACCCTCATCCGAGCCGTGCTGCACTCGGCGCGAAGCCGGGCGAATGCGGCGCTTGCGTCCGCCCCGACCTTCTGCGACTTGGCATCCAGAACCTGCAGTTGGTGTTGGCTGATCGAGCGCTCCTCCATGAGGTACGGGGCATCCAGGAGCACAATAGCGTCCCCCTCCTCCACAGGAGCCCACTCGGGCACCATCGTGTGCACGACCGGCACATGCATCCGGTTGATGTGTATGGTGCACAATGCGTCCTTCGACAGCATCGGCTCGGCAACGCCCTCGAAAGCAATGCGAGTAGCGGCCCCCGCAGACGGAGGCGAGGGTCCCGTCGCATCTGCGGCCAGCCCGAGGCCGAAGGCAGACGCCGCCCACGCCAGCAACGCCACGCCGCAGGTCACCGAACCCACTGCCCTCTTGTGATCTGTCCACACAGACACGCCGCTACCCCTCGGGAAGCAAACGGACCCACTGGCCGGTGGTGAGGCCGGACTTCACGACGGCGAAGGTTCCGTCGGTCGCCAACAGCTCGATCGCCGTCACCCGGGCACGGTCACCATCGAGGACGGTGACCGTCCCGCCGCGGACGCATGCCTGCGGGATGACGAGCGCGCTCGGCACCCCAGCCACCGTGACCTCCGCCCGACCGCCCATTCCTGGCTGGACGCCGGCCGGCGCAGAAGCAAGCTCGATGTCGACCTCCAGGAAGCGCATGCCGGGCACCCCTTCCTCCTCGACCAGGGCACTGCCCACGCTCACAACCGTTCCCTCCAGCGGCTGCCGCGGGAGCGACAGCAGGCAAACCCGGGCGCTCTGGCCTGCCTCGATGAGCTGGGAATCACACTCCCGGGCTCTGGCGCTGAACAGGAGCGTGGACGTGTCCGCAAGCTGCACAAGCGCCCTGCCCCGACGCGCTCCCTCCCCGAGGGCGGCCCTTCGGCCGCCAGGCGCGAAGACCGTCCCGTCGTGCGGGGCCTCGATCCTCGTTCCGGCCAAGTCCTCGCGCAGTCCTGCCAGCTTGGCCCGCAGGCGTTCGAGGTCCTCCCTCGCGGAGGCAACGGCCACCTCAGCCTGTCGGGCGCGCCCCTCGCTGCTTCCGCGAGCTTCTTCCAGCGAGGCCCGCACGCCTGCCAGTTCCGCCCGGGCGGCGTCCAGGTCCTCCTGGCCTGCTCCCTCCTGCACCAGGTCGAGCAAGCCCCGGGTCTTCTGTTGCTCCAGCGCCGCAGTGTAATGCGCGAGTTCGGCTTCCCTGAGTTCACGTTGGCTCAGAACGCCGTCGTCGAACAGGATCCGCGAGATCTCCCGCCAGCGTTCTGCATAGGCGCACCTGGCCGATGCCTCGTCCAGTGCGGCTTGTGCCGATGCCAGGTCCTCAGCGAACGGCCGGCCCTCCACCATCGCCAGCCGCGCCTCGGCCACGGTCAGGTCCGCTTCCAGGTTCTCTATGTTGGCGCCGATTCCCCATTTGGTCCTCTCGGAGGCGGCTTCAGCGGCGGCCAGTTCGGCTTCCGCTGTGTTGATCTCGCCCACAACGTCCTCGACCTGACTCTCCAGAGACGTCGGATCCAACCGGACGATCACGTCGCCCGCCTTGACCGCGGCCCCTTCGGGAGCCATGTAGGTGATGACGGGCCCTGACAGCGGGCTCGTGATCTGCGTCGCCTCGGCCGCGCGCAGGTCCCCGACGCACTGAACAACGTGCTCGAAGTCGCGCAGACGCGCCTGACTGGCAAGGGGGCCCCCGGCGGGTTGCTGCGGCTGCACGCCCACTGCACCCACAGCGCACAGGGCCAGCGCACAGGCAACCGGCGTGCGCCTGCGCCGTGCGAAGCGGCTCCCTGTCGGTTCAGTCCGCATCGTCGGCCGCTCCCGATATGGACTCCTTGTCTGTGCTCCGAGCATAGCCCGTCATCTCGGGCAGAACGTCGCTGGCCTCCATGTCCTCGGGCAGGCCAAACGCAATATCGACTCGACCGCACTGGACGCCGGACGCCCGCTTTGTCTGGCCGTCCCGACTCAGGACCTCCTCCCGGTCCTGCAGGATGGGCATGACGCCGAGAACGGTCCCCTGGAAGACCCGCCCCGGAAAGCACAGGAGTTCGATGCTCATCTCCATCCCCGGCTTGAACCGGGAGACATACGGCTCCTCCACAACGGCGTGGAACACAAGGGACGTCAGATCGGCAACGTAGCCGACGTTCACGCCTGCGACCGAGTCGCCGTCGCTGAGGCGGGCCTCCGTGTACTGAACGCTCTCGCAGAACACGACGTGCCCGGATCCGGGCGACCGGACAACGCGCGCCTCGTACTGCTCCTTGAACAAGCTCAAGAGATGCGACACGCGCGCCAGCGACACCTCGGTCTTGACCACAGCGGTCTCCTGCTGTGCCGCCGACAGTTCCCCCTCTGTACGCATCGCGTCGAGGTCGCTGCGCAGGCGCCGAACAGCACGCTCCGCCTTACCGAGCTCCGGGGCGTGGGTCCTGTTCTGCATCTGCGCCAACCGCAGGTTCTCCTCCTCAACCGCGAGCCCGGCGAGCACCGCCGCCAGCTCCAGCTCCTCAAGCCTGGCCTGTGAGTCGACCGCCGCCTCGCGAACAGCGAGCAGCCGGGCCAGGGCGATCTCGTGTTCCGCCTCCGCCCTGCGGACACGGGCCTCCGCCATCTCCGTCGCCGAAGAGGACGGGCGAGCCCGAAGCTGGGCCACGCGGAGTTCAGCAATGCGCAGGCGGAGGCCGGCCTCGTGCAACGCGTCCCGGTGCAGACGCGCGTCCTCCTCGCCCTTGAGCCTGGCCATGGCCAGTTCGGTCTCCAGCACTGTCGGGCCGTCTTCCCTTGTGCGGAGCAGCTCACGGGCAGCGTCGCCCGTGCACCGGACGATGACATCCCCTTCCTCGACCCGCTCATACTGGTCCGCGATGTCGGTGACGTGGCCGCCGGCCCACGGCAGGAAGATCCAGGCCTTGTCCTGGGCATCGACGCACCCGGGAAGCCGCAGGAAAGGAGGGTCGCCGGTCGGTCGCTCGCCATCGGTCCCCCCGGCAGGACCGGCGTCGCCGCCTGACACGGGCAAGACCACGTCCGCCGTGCCGCTGAGGCCGGGCATCAAACCGTCGGGCACCTCGCTGAGCGACACGACGATGTCGAAGAACTTGGGCCTGACCGCCTCCAGTTCGCGGGCCACGGAGAACCCCGACGGCTGGGTTGTCAGTGGGATGTCGACGTCTGCCACCTTGCCAGACAGCACGACACCGGGCAGGGCACTCAGACGGACCTCCGCCGCTTGCCCGGCTTGCAGGCGGCCGAGAAATGCCTCGCTTGCCTTCGCTCGGAAGCAGAAGGACTCACCCCCGATCAAGGCAGCCACGCGCTGGGACAGCTGGATCTCCGTCCCCGGCGCTACCTTCTCAGTTCCCCCACCGCCGGGAAGCCGTGCGTAGACGACGACGCCGTCGCTTGGAGCGCAGTGCGTAGTGCTGCTGAGGTTCCGCTTCGCCAGATCCAGTCGGCTCTGCGCCCGCTCGCACAGCGTGCGGCTGAACCGAACGCCGATCTCCGCCCGAGCGACCTGGTGTTCGGCCGCCGCAACAGCGGCGTCTGCCTTCGCTGCAGCGATCTCCTCCTCCAGTCGGGCGATGGCGAGTTCGTCGGGGTCAGCCCCGCGCTGCACACGGGCCAAGTCGGCCTCCGCACATGCCCACTCAGCCGACGCGATGTCGCGTGAAAGACGTGCGAGCGTCTTGGCCAGTTCGGACGTCCCGTGTTCCTCCGCAAGCTCCAGAACCGCCGCATACTGCCGCTCGGCCTCCTGCAGCATGGCCTTGCGTGCGGCGAATGTCGACTCTGCCCGGAGCAGGTCCGCACGGGTGGGCAGTGACTCCAGGTGAGCGATGCGAGCCCGGCAGAGCGCTAGGTCAGCATCTGTGCGCCCCCGCGCGACCTCCAGTTCGCCCTGACGCGTGGCGCGCTGCAACTGGGCGGACTCCAAGTTGAGTTCCGCCTTCTTGAGTGCGGACTCGGCAGCCTTCAGAGCTCTCCCGAACTTGGTCTGATCGACCTGGAACAGGAAGTCGCCCTCCTTGACGTGCGACCCCTCTGGGACGATCTTGTCGATCACAGTACTCTGATACTCCCAGTCGCATGTTCGACAGCCCACCCACACGGCGTCTGTGGCCTCTAACACGCCGGCCAACGCAACGACCTCGGAGGAAGCGGCAGGGCGGACGGACGCGGCAGTCCCGGCATGGGGGTCTGATGACTGGGCCCCCATGACCATGGCCAGGCAGCACAGGCCCGGAGCAAGCACGGAACCCAGCGCCAGCCACGCTGCCCTTGCCCGCACTCCCATCGACACCATCTCCGGGCCTCCTACTCGGCCAGCAGGGCCACTGTCTCGCCGGCCTCCAGCCCCAACGTCACGGCGAAGTGGTCCTCGTCCATCAGGTGCCCTTCCAGTTCGCGCGGACGCCACGCGCCCCCGGCCTTCACCAGAACCCACGCTCCGTCCGACGCAATCGCCACGCACGCCCGCGGCAGGACGAGACGTTGGGCCGGGGCCCCAACCTGCAGGGCAGCCCTACCGTTCATCCCTGCGCGGACATCGGCACCGCCGACGGTGCTGATGGTCACGTCGTAGAGCCCAACCCCTGTCCGCTCCCACGACTCCTCCTGGCCGAAGAACTGCCGTTCCGCCAGGTCGCGGGTTGTCAGGGCCACGGACGTCACCGTGCCGGCCAGCGGCCGCCCGCCCAGAGCAGACAGGTACACTGTCGCCGGTTGTCCCACGGAGAGGCGAGCCACATCGCGCTCGGCGGCGGACGCAACGAACACAACGCTGCCAGGATCAACAATCGTCACTATGGGAGAGACACAGAGCGTGTTCAGGCCCGGTCGTGCCTTCCCGCCCTTGTAGGTCGCGGGCCAACAGGTGACACCTGAGCGGTCCGCCTCGATCCGCAAGCTCGCCCGTCTCTTCGCCCACACGACTGCAGCCGCTTCTGCCGACCCGGCTGCTGCCTCAGCCACGGCCACGTCAGCACTCAGGCTCTCCTGCTCGCCAGCCAGAGCGTCCCGAGCTGCGGCCAGTGCCGCCTCTGCCTCCTCAACCTGGCCGCGCGCCGCCAGCAGGTCCTCACCCGACGCGCCTCGCAGAGTCTTCTGCAATGTCAACTCCGCCTCGTCCCAGTCGTAGCCGGCCAACGTGAGCTTGTGACGGATTGCCTCCTCGTCACAGCCCGCACGCGCATCGCTGGGAAGTGCCGCCAGCCTCGCGAGCGACTTGGCGAAGCTCTGGGATCTCAGGCGTGCCTTCTTGACGGCCACCTGCACGAGCGCCACTGCCTCGGGGGAGGGACCAGCCTCCAAGTCGCTCAGGTACGCCCGGGCTTCTTCCAGATCTTCCTCCGCCTTGCGCAATGCGTCCTCCGCCCGGTGCCTTGCAGCCGCGGCCCTCGCCTGAGCGATCCGCAGATCGGCCTGCGCCTCCCTGGCACGGTACGGTGCCTCCTCAACGCTGAGGAAGAACCATATGTAACTTCCCAGCACCGCTACCAGGTCCCCGGGCGCGACCACTTCTCCCTCGGGAATCAGCCACCGAATGCTCATCCACGTCGCATCACTGGATAGCACGTTCTGCTTCTGCGTCGCGACGGTCTCCCCAGGCAGCACGACAACTGGCGCAACGTCTGTGGCCTGCACGCGCACCTGGACCCCACTTGGCACAAGCCTGGGAGATCGCGACGCCTCCCGACCGCCCCCCCCAACAACCTGCACTGGCAGAGACGCAATGGCCGACGCTAGCCAACCAGCGACTACGAGCACACCCACACCCACAACAACACCTGCGCACTTCGGGGTGATTGCCATGCCAACAGCGCCCCTGGATCGGAGGGTCACACAAAGATGGAGTTCTGGAACGTACTACAACGACCCTACGGCTGCCATCCAGATATGGAGCGTCATTATAGTGGTTTCCCCCACTCTGTCAACCCGTGTGATCCCTGACTCGTCCCCAGTTTGCGGGACAGATGGGGCGGAGATTTGCGGAGGACTTAAGTCTTTGCTCTGCAATGTCTTGAAGGGTTTACTGTACATGGAAGAGCGCCTTCCTCTACGAAGTTTTTGTCAACATGTCCCCAGTGGGAGGAACTTCAATGGACAGAAGGCGCTCTCTGGCGGCCATGATTGGACGGCATTTCGCTCCCTGGCGCAAGAGCCGACGCACGACGCTGACCGCGTTGGTCTTCGGATTACTGATGGGCCGGCGGCTGGGGCTGGCCGCCATCGCCCGCCGGATGGCCGGTCCGGTCAGCGTGCGCCACAAGATCAAGCGGATCGGTCGCTTTGCCGGCAATGGCGGCGTGCGCAGCGAGGAGATCGAGTTCGCCGGCGCCCGCGGTGAGGATGCGCAGTCCTTGCTCCGCCCTATCGAGCTTCAGCTTCGCAAGCGAGACCCCGTGCTCGCAGATCGCCAGTTCCTCCCCGGTGGCAACCGTGCCGGACTCGACCAGGCCCCGCTGCCTTGCGAGCCGCTTCCTCGCCGCATCGAGCTCGACGCGGGCCGCCTGCACCGACAACTCGGCCAGCGCGACGTCGGACGGATCGGGGCCTTGCGCAAGCGTCTCCAGACGGTGCTCGGCCTGATCCAGGCGCCACTTCGCACGCAACGTCTTCCGGCGACGGTCGGCCGCCTCAAGGTCGGTCTCGGCACGCAACGCGGCCTCGTCCGCACGGTTGCGGGGTACGCGCCAGACTTCGTGCTGCGTCCCCAGGCCGAAGCCGTAGTTGTCGACGGTCGCGACGAGATCTCCCTCGTTAACGAATGCCCCCTCGGCAGCGAGCCAGCTTATGCCGGTGTACTGTCGGTAGCTGCTGATGACGTCCCGTGACTTCGTCGAGACGAGACGACCGGACAGCTCCAAAGTCGGCACGAACGCGCGGCGCTCCACGACTACACTCAGGCCGCTTGGCGTGAGCCGCGGAGGCGCGCTGAGGTCCTCCGCGCCCCAGGCAAGCCTCGTAGCGTGCACGCACACGAGGAGCGCGACCGCCCGCACGACTCGCCGGCTATCCACAGGCAACACGGGCCGCCCTCGCAGGAAGCAGGAAGACACGCCGTCCTCAGGCATGAGCGGCCGGCACCCACGCTCCGGCCGCAGGCATTATGGCCGCACCCGGCACCATCGTCAACACACATTCGGCCGCCTGCACATCCACGCCGCCGCTTGGGCGGGCGCCGCGTCCCCTGCCGGCGGGGATCCGCACGCGCCGCCAGACGATCAGCGGCGGACGGACAGCAGGTCGTTCTGCGCGTTGCGCGCGTAGGTCGTCACCCAGGTGAGGGGGCCGTCCCCGCGACGGGCGATGACGGCGAGCAGCTCGGTCGCGCCCGCCTCGAGCCGGAAGTACCAAGACACCACGCCGCGCGCGCGCCGTCGCGCGCATGCGGGCCGGTATCCGCGTGCGAACAGCTCGTCGCGGGGCACCAGCACAGCACCGAGGAAGAGCGCCAGCGCCTCCTCACCGGACAGGTCCAGGCCCGCCCTGGCGTGCAGCCGGCTCAGGGCGTGTGCCGACACGTCCAGGGTCTCGGCACCGCAGAGCTTGAGGAACCGTGCACCGCTCGTGGCCATCGTACGCCTCCTTCGATCCGGGGCCTCGTTCAGACGTTCTCCCGTCCCAGGCGCGGGGCGGGCCGCTGCAGGGCCAGGGCGGCCTTGAACCGGGCCTTGAGCCGGGCCTCGAGCCGGGCGGCGGCCGGCTCCCACTGGGGCGCAAAGGCGCGAACCGACGCCTGCCCGTCCGACGCCCAGACGGCGTACGCCGGTTCGGGCCGCCGCTCCCCCTCCTGCCGAATGTGCACCACCCACTGCCGCATCGCCGTCCTCCCTGTGCTGAAGAAGGTGTCCGCAGACCGCGCTCCCCATGAGCACCGGCCGTGCCAGCCGCCGGGCCCGGGCCGTTTTTCTGCGTAAGCTCTGCCCCGCCAAGCGTTTACGACACCCGAGCCCGCGCCGCCCGAGGCGGCGTGCACCGCAGGCGTCCATCAGTTATTAGTCTGCCTCCGTCAACGGTTGACATGCGCCGGGCGTCGTCGGGTATGATGGGGCCACCACAGGGAGGATGCAGGGGATGGCGAAGCGACGGGACGTGGCGGTGCTGACCTACAACGGGGTGGACGGCGCGTGCGCGGCGGCCATGGCGCTCCTGAGGCATCCGCGCGCCGAGGTGCTGGTGACGAGCGCGAAGCGCGTGGGCGGCACGCTGCGCGCACTGGCCGGGCGCACGTGCACGCCGGCGGAGGTGCTGGTGTGCGGGTTGGGCGTCTACTGCCCGTGGGAGGAGGTGCGCGAACCGGCCGCCCGCCTGCGCAGGAGGGGCGCCGAGATCACGTGGTTCTGCGGCCGCGGCTATCTGGAGCCGGAGGAGGCCGAGTTTGCGCGCGTGTGCCGGCCCGTGTTCGGCAGTCAGGGGAGCAACACAGGGTGCGTGTGCACGCACCTGGGCCTGGAGGCGCACGCACGGGCACGCGCCCTGCTGGACCTGGCCGGACGCGACCCGCGCATCGCGCCGCGCGCGGGCACGGCGCCGCCGGACCAGGCGTTCTGGATCGACCTGATCGAGGCGTCCGTGGGCGAGTACTTCAAGTATCAGGACGAGGAGACCTACACGCAGACCATCGGGAAGCTCGCTGCGGGCGAGCGCACCGAGGCCGACCGCAAGCGGGTGGAGGTGCACCGCCGGACGGGCCTGGCGCACGTGCTCTGGGGCCGGCGGGCAAGCATGCAGAGACTACGGACGAGGATCCGCCTGTGCGCCGAGGCCGACGAGCCGGTGCTGATCGTCGGAGAGTCCGGCACGGGCAAGGAGTACGTCGCGCACCTGGTCCATGAACGCAGCGCGCGCGCCATGGCCCCCCTGATCCCGGTGAACTGCGCGCTGTTCGCCGGCAACGCCGCGCTGGCGAACTCGACGCTGTTCGGGCACGTGCGGGGCGCGTTCACGGGCGCCGTGCAGGACCGGGACGGGGCGTTCGTGTCGGCCGACTCCGGCATCCTGTTCCTGGACGAACTGGCCGAGCTGCCCCTGGAGGTTCAGGGGAAGCTGCTGCGGGTGCTGGAGGACGGGTGGGTCACGCCCGAGGGGAGCGACCGCCCCCGGAAGGTCGACGTGCGCATAGTGACGGCCACGAACCGCAACCTGCCGGCGTGCATTCGCGCGGGCACGTTCCGCAGCGACCTCTACCACCGGCTGGACACGTTCACGATCCACGTGCCCGCCCTGCGCGACCACGTGGACGACGTGGAGGCCATCGCGCGGGCCGTCCTGCCCTCACTGCTGCCCGAGGGGCGCCGGCTGAAGCTGTCGGCGCAGGACGTCGAGCACCTGCGCGGCTACGACTGGCCGGGCAACGTGCGCCAGCTCATCAAGGTGCTGAAACGGGCGGCCTGTCTGGGCATGTCGCCGGCCGACGCCATCGACGAGGAGCGCGCGCTGGGCCCGCTGGTCGAACAGGCGGAGGGCGAAGCCGCGGGCGGCCGCCTGTGGCCGCAGAGCGCCGAGGACGTGCGGACCATGGCCGAGATGAGGGCCGACTACGCTGCATGCGCGCTGGCGCTGCATGCCGGGAACCTCTCGGCGACGGCCCGCCGCCTGGACATCGCCGTCAACACGCTGAAGTCCTACCTGGCCGGATAGCAGCCCGTTGAAGGAGTGTGGAACAGCCGCCCCGCCCGCCCCGGCGGGCAAGCCCCGTCGGGCAGGCCTCGGCTGTCGGCCCAGATCTGGAACGGCCTCACTGCAGGCAAGAACGCACAGGCGAGGGCGCCTGTGCCACACAAAAGGACTTCTTCAACGGGCCGGATGGGCCCGGGCGGGGCCGTCACGGCGCGATGGCGGCCGCGATCTCCCGGCTCAGATCGGCAAGGGCCCGGCTATGCGCGGCGACGGCCGCTGCGGCGGTGCGGCCGTCAAGCGGCACGTGCACGACGGACAGGCGGTCGGCGACCTCCCCCTCCCCTCCCGCCCGGGTGACCGACCACCGGGCCGAGAGGACGACCTCGCGATCGTCCACACATTCGAAACCCAGGACGAAGACGGCCACCGCGAAGTCTGCGCGCGCGGCCTGTGCAGCGGGGCCGTAGGTGACTCGTTCGCTGGGGAGGAGGCCGGACAGGTTGTCCGCCAGCGTCCGCGCGATGCCCTCGTCGAGCGGCTCGCCCCATCGGTCGAACTCCGCCAGCGTCAGCTCCGAGGCCCCGCGGCGGGTGGTGAGCGGACTTCGGTCAAGATAGGCGGGCACCGACACACGGGCGACGGCCACCGAGGGGCCCTGTGCGCCCTGCGTCGTCGCCCGGGGCACGGCGGCCGTCAGCACGTACAGGCGAGCCGGATCGCTGCGCATGCATCCGGCCAGGGCCATCGCGAACGCCGTTGCCAGTGCCAGTTCTCGCACGGCCGGCCGCGCCATCTCAGCGTCCTCCTTTGCCGTAGACCAGCGACTCGGGGTGTCTCTCCAGGTAGTCGGCCAACTCCCGCACTGCGCGGGCGGCGGCGTTGAGTTCTCGAAGGGCGGCGTTCACGTCCTGCCGCACGCCCGCCGGGCCTGAGGCCGCCGCCTCCACGGACTGCAGCACTGCCGAGGCGGCGCGGATGACCGACTCGGCCGACGCGAGCGTCTCGGCGACGGCCCCCCCGACCGACTGCACCTGGCCGTCCGTGCGCTCGATGAGCGCGTCGAGCCGGCGCAGCGTCTCGGTGTCGGCCCTCCGCACCATGCGGCGGCCCTCGGCCAGGGCGGTGCCGACGGCGGCGACGATGAGGTCGATCCTCGAGTCCGTGCGCTCGATCACGCACCGGGCCTCGGCCAGGAGGCCCCGCAGGTCGGCCGGCAGTCCGCCGGCGTCCGTGACGGCCTTGAGGTTCCCCACCAGCTCGTCCAGGGACTGGACGACTCGTCGCAGATCGGCGGAGTTGACCAGTTCATCGATGGCTTCGGCGGTGCTCTGCAGGTTGGCGACCATCTCCTCGAACGGCAGGTTCTCCAGCGTCCGGGCAATCTGCTCGATGCTGGTGGGGATGGTGGCGAGTTCCGGGTAGGCGCTCTCGATCCCGGTCAGCCTGGGCTCGGAGCCGGGTCGGAACTCGAGCGCAACCTGCAGCATGCCGGTGACGAAGTTGCGCGTCTGCAACTGGGCGCGGAAGCCGGCGGTCGTCAGCATCTCGGCCAGCCCGTGGGCATCCGGCGCCGGGTCCGCGTCCAGCGTCCGGCCGTCGCGGACCCGGCGGAACGCACTGCGTTCCACCTCGATGACGACGGGGGCCAGTTGTTCAAACGTCTCCACGTCGAGCAGGACCGATATCTCCTCCACCGATCCCACCTGGACGCCGGAGAGCGTCACGGGCGATCCGACGCTGAGCCCCTTGAGCGAGCCGCGGAAGCAGACGACAAAGCGCACGGTGTCGGCAAAGAAGCGGCCGCCCCCGAACACCAGAACACCGGCGACCGCCAGCACGGCGGCGCCCAGGGCAAAGGCCCCGATCATCGTCGGGTTCGCTCTCCTGGCCATAGGTCTCGTCCTTTCCCAGGGCCTCCACCGGAGCGAGGCCGGTCAACGGGCGCGCCCGCCCCCTTCCTCGCCGCGCGTCAGGAACGCCCGGACGCGCGGGTCCTGCGACTCCTCCCGGAGCGTCCTCGGATCGCCGGCGGCGATGATCGTGCGCGCCTCCGAATCCAGCAGTACGGCGCGGTTGCCGATAGTGAAGATGCTGGCCAGTTCGTGCGAGACCATCACGATGGTGGTCCCCAGGCTGTCGCGAAGCTCCATGATCAGGTCGTCCAGCCGGCGGGCGTTGACGGGGTCGAGTCCCGCCGAGGGCTCGTCGAAGAACAGCACGTCCGGGTCCAGGGCCATGGCGCGCGCCAGGGCCGCACGCTTGCGCATGCCGCCGCTGATCTGCGCGGGGTAGTAGCCCTCGAACCCCGCCAGGCCCACGAGCGCCAGCTTCAGGGCCGCCAGGTCCCGCACCTGCGAGCGCGGCATGTCGGTGAACTGCTCCAGGGGCAGTGCGACGTTCTCGGCCAGGGTCAGGGCGCTGAAGAGCGCGCCGGACTGGAAGGACACGCCGATGCGCCGCTGCACCCGGCGGCGCCCGTCGGGGTCGGCGTCCCACAGGCTCACGCCGTCGTAGAGCACCCGGCCGGAGGCGGGCTTCTTCAGCCCGACGAGGGCGCGCAGCACGGTGCTCTTGCCGCTCCCGCTGGGGCCCATGATCACGAACACGTCACCGCAGCGGACCTGGAAGCTGAGCCCGCGCAAGGTCACCTCCTCGCCGTAGGCCAGGGTCAGGTCCTCCACCTCGATGCACGCATTGCCTGAGGCCATTATCGCCCAATTCGGGTCAAATGCCCAACACCGTCGACATGACGGCGGCCACCGAATCGATCACGATGACGGCGACGATGCCCGTCACAACCGCCGAGGTGGCCGCCAGGCCCACGGCGGCGGCGCTGCGCCCGCACTGCAGGCCGCGCAGGCATCCCGCCACGGCCACGGCGACGCCGAAGATCAGGGCCTTGCCGACGCCGATGCCGAAGTCCGTGAGCCGGACGGCCGCCCAGGTCTCCTCGAAGTACTGCGCCAGCGGAATCCCGAACATGGCCCACCCGACCGCCGCCCCGCCCAGTATGCCCATCAGGTTGGAGTAGAGGCACAGCATCGGCATCATGAGGGCCATCGCCAGGATGCGCGGCATCACCAGGAAGTCGAACGGCGAGACGCCCATCGTCTCGAACGCGTCCACCTCCTCGTTGACCCGCATGGTGCCGATCTCGGCGGCGAAGGCGGCGCCCGAACGGCCGGCCAGCAGGATGCCCGTCATGACCGGGGCCATCTCCCGCACCATGCCGAGCCCGACGCCGGCAGCGATGAAGACCTCCGCCCCGAACGCACGGAGCTGATAGGCGCCGACGAAGGCCAGGATCATCCCGACCAACGCGCTGATCAGAGCCACGATCGGCAGCGCGCGCACGCCCGAGTCCTGGATGACCAGCCAGAGGTCGACCGGCCGGAACACGGCGCGCCCCCGCAGAAGCCGCCCCAGCGAGAGCAGAGAGTCGCCCAGGAAGGCCAGCAGCTCCCCTGCCGACCGAACCAGTTCCGCCACCCGCTCCCCGACCCCGGCCAGGAGCCCCGTGCGCACGGACGGCCGCGGCACATCGCGGCGCGGCGCCACGGCCGAGGCCAGCGACAGAAGACGCGTCAGGCCGGCCGGCATGTCCTCGAGGACCACCGGCAGACCGCTCTCGTCCCCATAGGCCTGCAGGGCGCGCAGCAGCGCCAGGAGCGTGGAATCCCAGTCCGCGATCCCGCGGCCGCTGCAGTCGATGCGGCCCGTGGCCTTGCCGACGCCCTCCAGGATCCGGGACCGTTCGGCCGCCACGTCCACCGTCACCCAGCGCCCCGACAGGGCCACCCGCAGGCTCCCCTGCGGCGTGGCCTCCAGGGCGGTCTCATGGCCCGCGTCCATGCACATGCACCTTTCGACGGCCGGGCCGCTGAAACGGCCGGCACGTCCATTCCGACGCACACCCGCCGGGACGGCACAGACGGCCCCGCTCACACCCCCCGGCAGGTCACGCCGAACTGACCCATCCACTCCTTCACCAGCTCCACGCCCACGTCGACGCACCGGTCCAGGTTCGCGCGGTCGACCCATCGCAGGTCGTCCATCGGGCTGTGCGTCGGCGGCCGGCGCCCGGAGCAGTCCGAGCCGATCGACACGGCCTCGACGCCGATGGGCACGAAGGTCGAGGCGTCGCCGCCGCCGCGATTGCGCACGACGAACGCCACGTCGCTGCGCCGCTCGGCGTAGGCGCCGACCTGCCGCTGCAGGCCCTCGCTGCCGCAGACGCTGATGCGGGGCCGGGAGTCGGGGGCGCCGACGACGTCGAAGACCAGCAGCCGCTTCACCTTCAGCGCCTCGTCCCGACAGTTGTCCACGTACCACTTCGAGCCGAACACGCCGAACTCGTGCCCGCCCCAGCCGACGAACCGCAGCCGGGCCCCGCATTCGGCCCCGGCGAACCGCTGCGCGATCGCCAGCACCACGCCGATGCCGGAGGCGTCGTCGCTGGCGCCCGGCGAGTTCGGGGACGCCTCGTGGTGGGCGCAGACCAGGATCACGGGGCCGTCTTCCGGGCCCTTCTCGCCGAACACGTTCCCGGTGGTGCTCTCGGTCTGACGCGCCCGGATCACCATCCGCACGTCCTTGCCCGCCGCCTCGAACAACTGCGGCCCGACCTCCCCGCTCACGCCCATCGCCGGCAGCTTCGACTCCGGCGTGCGGAACATCTTGGTCGAATAGGTGTCCGGGAGGACGCTCTGCATCACCGCGCCGACCGCCCCGGCGGCCTCGAGGTTCAGGAGCAGCGGGTTCCGGTCGGTCACCTCGTTCGTCTCGGACTCCCTGACCAGGGCGATCCTGCCCGCCACGTCGCCTGAGAAGCCGCCGGTCCCGTCCGGCCGGACGGGCGCCAGCGGGGCCGTCACGTCGCACCCCACGCTGTAGAACTGCGCGCCGGCTTCGATGGGCCGGCCCTCCAGGTACATCTCCTCGCCTTCGAACTCCCAACCCGGACACGGGAAGCGCATCTGGCGCGTCTCGTAGCCCATGGCTGCGAGCTGCGCCTCCATCCAGTCACCCGATTCCCGCTCTCCGGGCGAGCCGGTCCAGCGATTCGGCCACGTCTCAACCAGGTGCTCACAGTAGTCCAACGCATCCATCGTTCGGCTCCTCTGTCGGCACGGAGGACATCCAGTGCCTAAGATACGCCCGAACCGCCGGCGATGCAACCTCGGCGCCGCCCGGGCACGCGGCGGGCACGGCCCGCGCGGCGCCTGTTGAACACCGATGGGGGTTGTCGTAGACTCGCCGGCGAGTGCTGTGCAATCCGGCTTCTGGACTCTGCGGGGCGGAGGGACGGTCATGGTGAAATGGGACAGGGCTTGTCGCCGGGCGACGCCGACACGTGAGCGGGTCTTCCTTCACGGGCTGTGGCAGTGGCAGCCGGGGGACGACGCGGCCGCAGCGGCTCCGGCCGACGGGTGGACCGAGGTGCCGGTCCCGGGCCCGTGGCCCGGCGGGGAGGGCCGGCCGGACGTGGACGCCGCGTGGTATCAGACGCGCATCGTCGTGCCGGAGCACTGGGCCGGCCGCCGCGTGGCACTGACCGCCGAGTTCGTCAACTCCTTCGCCACCGTCTACCTGGACGGCCGGAAGGTGGCCGACATCCGCTTCCCGGCCGGCGAGGCCGACCTGACCCCCATGTGCCGGCCAGGCGGCGAGCATGTGCTGAGCATCCTGGTGCGCGCCATGCCGCTGCGCGCCGTGATGATGTCCTACAACGACTCCGACGCGGCCAAGGAGGTGAAGGGCCGGGTGGGCATGCGCGGCCTGTGCGGCGACGTCTGCCTGGAGGGCACCCCCCGCGCGGCCCGCATCGACCACGTGCGCGTCGAGACCTCCGTCCGCGCGTGGCGCCTCGCCTTCAGCACGGCCCTGAAGGACGTCGACCCCGCAGCCACCTACGTCCTGCGAGCCGAGGTGCGCGACGGCGTCGAGACGGTCAAGGAAGTCGTCGGCGAGCCGTTCCGAGGGGCCGACGCCCTGGCCGGGCGCGTGACCTTCGGCGAGGACTGGCATCCGGACAAGCTCTGGGACATGCACACCCCCGGGAACCAGTATGAGGCGACCGTCTCGCTGCTGGCCGCCGACGGGACGCTGCTGGACGAGGCCCTGCCGGAGCGGTTCGGCTTCCGCGAGTTCTGGATCGAGGGCCGCGATTTCTACCTGAACGGCACGCGCGTGTTCCTGTCCTTCGCCCGCGGCCAGCGGGGCTGGACCTACGAGGAGACGCGCAGGAGCCTGGAGCAGCGCCGCAGCGTCGGCATCAACTTCGTGGCGGTGGGCGGCTTCGGATGCCTGCCGGGCGCCCACCGGGGCTTCGACGGCGTGCTGCGCGCCTCCGACGACTACGGCACCGTCGTGGCCCTGACCCAGCCGCACTTCAGCGCGTACGACTGGGACGCCCCCGACGCCGAGCAGACGAACGGCTACGCGCGGCACGCGGAGTTCTACGCGCGCGTGGCCGGCAACCATCCGTCCGTCGTCTTCTACGCCGCCAGCCACAACGGCACCGGCTATGCCGAGGACATGAATCCGGACCTGATCGACGGCCTGGTGGACCGCACGCAGTGGTCGCGCGGCCCCAACGTGGAACGCGCCGAACGCGTGCGGGCGATCATCGAGCGCACGGATCCCACGCGCGTGATGTACCATCACTCGTCCGGCAACCTGGCCACGATGCACACCAGCAACTTCTACTCGAACTTCACGCCCGTGCAGGAGATGAGTGACTGGTTCGGCCACTGGGGCACCGTCGGCGTCAAGCCCGTGCACACCTGCGAGTATGGCGCGCCCCTGTGCTGGGACTGGGCGATGTACCGCGGCTGGTACAAGGGCAAGCGCGAGTACGGCAGCGCCTCCGTGCCCTGGGAGTTCTGCATCGCCGAGTGGAACGCGCAGTTCATGGACGCCGAGTCGTACAAGATCAGCGCGCACGAGGCGGAGAACCTGCGCTGGGAGGCCGAGCGGTTCCGCAACGGCGAACTCTGGCACCGCTGGGACTGGCCCTACGACCTGAACTACCTGCATCCGGAACGCGACCCCGTGCTGGCGATGTACTTCGCCGAGAACTGGCGTGCGTTCCGCACGTGGGGAATGTCGATCACCGCGCCTGAGGGCTACGGGAGCCCGCTCTCGACCGCCGCCCTGATGCGCAACAACCGCCCGCTCCTGGCCTACATCGGCGGCCCGTCCGGCGCCTTCACCCGCAAGGACCACAACTTCCGGCCCGGCGAGTCGTTCGAGAAGCAGCTCATCGTCATCAACAACTCACGGGTGACCGTCACGGCCGACTGCACCTGGACGTTGCACCTGCCGCGGCCCGTCCACGGAAAGCGGGTCATCACGCTGCCCACGGGCGAGCAGGAACGCATCCCGCTCCGGTTCGCACTGCCGGCGGGCCTGCCGGCCGGCCGCTATGAGTTGACAGCCATGGTGCACTTCAGCAGCGGCGAGACGCAGGCCGACACCTTCGCGATCGACGTGCTGCCGGCGCCCGCCGCCGTGCGCGCGCGCCGCCGGATCGCGCTCTTCGACCCGAAGGGCGAGACCGCCGCGATGCTGAAGAAGCTGGGCATCGCCTACCGGCCCGTGGACGCAACGTCGGACCTGAGCCGCTACAGCGTGCTGGTCATCGGCAAGGGCGCCCTGACGCTCGACGGCCCGGCCCCCGACGTCACCCGCGTGCGCGACGGGCTGAAGGTGGTCGTCTTCGAACAGACGGGCGAGGTGCTCGAGAAGCGCTTCGGCTTCCGGATCGCCGAATACGGCCTGCGATGGGTCTACAAGCGCGTGCCGGACCATCCGCTCCTCGCCGGCCTCGCCGGCGAGCACCTCCGCAACTGGCGCGGGGATTCGACGACGCTCCCGCCGCGGCTGAAGTACGAACTGGCCGTCCACTTCGATGGCCCCGAGGTCGAATGGGCCGGCCTGCCCGTCTCGCGCGGCTGGCGCTGCGGCAACCGCGGCAACGTCGCCTCGGCGGTGATCGAGAAGCCGGCGGCCGGCGACTTCCTGCCCATCCTCGACGGCGGCTACTCCCTGCAGTATGCCTCGCTGATGGAATACCGCGAGGGCGACGGCATGGTGCTGTTCTGCCAGACCGACGTGACCGGCCGCACCGAGGCGGACCCCGCCGCCGAGGCGCTGGTGGCCAACATCGTGCGCTACGTCGCCGCCTGGAAGCCGACGCCGCGCCGGACGGTCGTCTACGCGGGCCAGAAGCCGGGCCTCCAGTATCTGAAGGCCGCCGGCGTGTCCCCGACCGCCTACGCCGGCCGCCTGTCGGCCGACCAGGTGCTGGTGCTCGGCCCCGGCGCGCGCCGGGCCGTCGGCGAGAAGGCCGCCTCCGTGAAGCGATGGGTCAAGGGCGGCGGGCCGGTGCTGGCCGTCGGGCTGACCGGCAAGGAGGCCTCCGAACTGCTGCCCCTGGAGGTGAAGACCACCCGGGCGGAGCACATCGCCGCCTGGTTCGAGGCCTTCGGCGTCGGGTCGCCGCTGGTCGGCGTCTCGCCGGCCGACGTCCACAACCGCGACCCGCGCACGCTGCCCCTGGTGGACGACGGGGCGACGCCGGTCGGCAACGGCGTCCTGGCCTTCGCCGAGGACTTCGGCGTCGTCTTCTGCCAGCTTCCCCCGTGGAAGCTCGACTACTCGGGCGAGAAGATGAACGTCAAGCGCACGTTCCGCCGGCTGGCCTATGCCGCCAACCGGCTCCTGGCCAACCTGGGCGCCGCCGGTGCGACGCCGCTGCTGGCGAGCGTCTCCCGGCCGGTCGGCGACGGCGAACGGCGCTGGCTGGACGGGCTCTACCTGGACGTGCCGGAGGAGTGGGACGACCCGTACCGCTTCTTCCGCTGGTAGCGGAAGGACGACGCCCCGCCGCGAGCAGTCGACGGGGCGTGCGCGCTCGATCGGGGCCGGCTCGTCGGCGCAGGAGGCCGGCCCCCGTCATCCGGGCCGGCAGGCGCGCACGGTGGCGATGAGTTCCTCGGTCGGACCGTCCTTGGTGAGATAGGCGATCGCCCCGGCCTCACGCATCGCCTGGGCGACCTCTCCGTCCAGGTGCATCGAGAGGCCGATGACCTTCGCGCGTGACCCGTCGGCCAGTATCCGTCGGGTGGCCTCCACCCCGCTCATCGCGCCCAGAGACACGTCCATGATGATGACGTCGGGCTGAAGCTGCCGCGCCAGCTCGATGGCCTGGGGGCCGTCGGCAGCGTGCCCGACGACCTCGATGTCGGACTCGAACTGGAACAGGCCCGCCAGGCCCTCCCGCACCATCTTGTGGTCGTCCACGATCAGCACGCGGCAGAGGGCGCTCTTGCGACGGATGGCCACCGTCTCCTCGCTCACGCGGCCGGCGGGCTCCTCGGCCGGGCGCGGCGGCTGCTCGGCCGACGGCGCGGTGAGCGTCACGCGCGTGCCCTTCCCCGGCGCCGTCTCCAGCACCATCTGCCCGCCGACCTGCGCCAGGCGTTCCTGGATGCTGAACAGACCGAAGGTCGCGTCGGCGGCGCTGCGCCTGCGCAGGCGGTCGGGGTCGAACCCCTTCCCCTCATCCCGGACGATGATGCGCACGCGCCTGTCGCCCGTCTGCAGGAGCGTCACGCCGGCCTCGGCGGTCCCGGCATGCTTGACGACGTTGAACAGCAGCTCGCGGACGCACTCGAAGAGCAGCGCGCGTATCTCCTCGGAGCGCGGGTCGGCCTTCGTCTCGGCCCGCACGACCACGGTCAACTGGTGCCGCTCCTTCATGCAGGACGCCAGCCAGTTGATCGCCGCGCTCAGACCCGCCTCGTGCAGCACGGGCGGGCAGAGGTCCAGCGCCAGATTCCGGCACGCCGAGAGCGCCTCGCCGAGGATGGCGTCGACGCCCCGGACGGTGGCGAGCAGGCGTTCGCCTTCGGCCTCGCGCTTGACCCATCGCACCTGCATGCGGGCGGCGGCCAGCAACTGCTGGACGTGGTCGTGGAGGATGGTGGCCAGCCGCCTGCGTTCGCGCTGCTCGGCCCGGCCCAACTCGCTGGCGAGGGCGCGCAACTGGTCCGCCTGGTGCTGAACCTGGGCCGTGCGCCGCAGGACGCGCTGCTCCAGCGAGTTGTTCAGCACCCTGAGCGCCCGCTGCGCGTCGATGCGCTGGACGGCCACGGCCACATGGTCGGTGACCGACTTCATCAGGGCCACCTCTTCGACGCCGAAGGCATCGCGCGAGCGCACCCCGAACGAGAGCGTGCCCAGCAGGGCGCCCTGGGCCACCAGGGGGTGGCAGCAGTATGCGCGGATGCCGTGGGACGCGAGCAGCTCCCTGCGAGCGTCCTGCCGCCGCTTGACGGTGCCCGGCACCGCGATGTGGTGGCCATCCGCCGCGGCGCCCCAGTCGGCCGTTTCGAGGTCGATGCGGGCGATCTCCCGGGCGACCTCGGGCGGGATGCCCGCGCAGGCGCTGACGGACAACTCGCGCCCCGGCCGGTCGATGACGCAGATCGAGAAGCACTCGCAGTTCAGGTGCGCCATGCTCAGGCGGCCCACGTCATCCACGGCCTGGTACGGGCCCACCGCCCGCAGCAGGCGTTCGGCGACGGTGGCCAGCAGCTCCAGGCGGCTTCGGCTCGACTCCAGCGCCGCCACCATCCTCCTGTGCTCGCTGATGTCGCTGAACAGCACGGCCACCTGCCTGTCCTCGGGGCGGCCGTGTCGGAAGGCATACACGTCGTACCAGCATCCCAGTTGCGCGGCTCGGCTCTGGAAGCGGCGGGGCTCGCCCGTCAAGGCCACCTGCCCGAAGGCCTCGAACCAGTAGTCCTCGTGCCCGGGGCAGAGTTCGCCCATCGTCCGGCCCTCCGCCTGCGTGAGCCCCGTCTGCCGCACGAAGGCCGGGTTCGTCTCCAGATACCTGTAATCGACGGCCCGGCCGTCGTCCGCGAAGATGACCTCGATGATGCAGAATCCCTCGTCGATGGACTCGAACAGGCTTCGGTAGCGCGCTCGGCTCTCGCGCAGTGCCCTCTCGGCCGCCTTGCTGCCGGTGATGTCGATGTTCACGCCGAAAATGCCCTGCACCGCCCCCCCGACGTGGACGGGAGCCACGACGTTCCGGAAGACCCGCACGCCGTCCCGTCGCCGATAGGTCACCTCTCCGGTGACGACCTCGCCGCCGAACGCCCGCTCGTTGTTCGAAAGCCACTGTCGGAGGACCTCCTCGGACGGGGCGACCTCCTCCGGGCGCTTCCCGACGCGCGGCCCCCAACCGGACCGGCAGACGGGATTGGCGAACGTGTAGCGGCCCTCGGCACTCATGGCCCAGACCTCGAACGGCAGGTTGTCCACCAGCGCACGCAGGCGGGCCTCGCTCTCCACCAGGGCCCGCTCCGCCTGCTTGCTCTCGCGCAGGTCCCGGCCGATGCCCACCATGGTGTCGGCGTTGAACGGCACGTTGCACCACTCGCTCGGGATCACGCCGCCGTCCCCCGTTGCCACATTCCACTCGCGCCACTGCGGCGTGAGCGACCGCATGAAGGCGCTCACCTCGGCGCGTTCGTCCGGATCCGGGAACAGCCGGCTCATGAACTCCCCGTCGGCCGCCGCCGCGTCGGACCATCCGAGGACGCGCCGCGCATGGGTGTTCAGGATGAACCGCTTCAGCTCGGGCTCCCAGATGATCAGCATCATCGGGATGGAGTCGACGATGCCGGACAGTTGGGCCCGCTCCCGGTCGACAGACTCCTGCGCGGTCTTGCGGGCGGTGATGTCGCTGACGGCCAACACAACCTGGCCCGGCGTCGGCGCATACCCGCGCACCTCGAACCAGGCGTCCCGCTGGACGTCGTGGTGCTCGTAGACAACCGGCTCGGCGCTGCCGGCCGCCCGCGCGAACGCCTCGGCCCAGGCCCCGTCGGGCTCCGGCAGCACGTCGCGCAAGGTCCGCCCCACCAGGTCGCCCCGGCTCAGGCCCGTCAGCCGCTCGAAGGCGGGGTTCACGTCCAGGAACCGGCCGTCGCACGGCCGGCCGGCCGCATCCGTGATGACCTCCTGCAGGGCCAGCCCCTCGGCCGCGTGCTCGAACAGGGCCCGGTAACGCCGTTCCGACGCCTGCAGAGCCTCCTCAACCCGGCGCAGGCGCGTCCGAGACGCACCGGCCCGCACGCCGACGGGATCTCCCCCGGTTCGCTCCGGTCCCGGCCGCAGTCCCTCTTCCGTCTCGCTCACGAAGTCAACCCCCATTCAGCCCCCGGAAGCACGCCTGACGCCCCTGCAGATGCGCCTTATACGGCATCCTCCGCCACTCCGTCAAGCGAGCAATGTCGCGCCCGCGACGGCCTGCCCGATGCGGCGCCCCTCGCCCCGCAGTTGGCATCGGCCGTCCACAGGAGTAGACTGCCCCTCGGACCATGCATCGTGCCGCACGGACGCCGTCTAAAGGAAGCCCCGCCGACCGGGGCACAGGAGCCGTCATGAAGAGCGCAACGCAGGTCATTCAAGACGCGCTGGACAGCGTGCCGGTCTACGACCCCCACTGCCATCTGCGGCCGCAGAAGCCCTGGGCCGACAGCCTGGCGGACATCGCGCTGTACCATCACGTCTGGATCGAACTCGTCTCGAGCGGCCTGGGCCAGACGGCCGTCACCGAGACCGGGCTGCCGCACGAGATCTCGGACCCCGGCCTCCCGCCGCTCGAACGCCTGCGGCGGGCGCTGCCGTACCTGCCCAACGTCCGCAACACCACGGCCGGCCTCTGCCTGCGCTGGATCCTGGGGGACCTCTACGGCCTGGACGGCGACCTGAACGAACGGAACCTCGAGGCCGCGTTCCGGGCCGTGGAAGAGCATGCGGACAGCCGGGAGTGGAACGAGCACGTCCTGCGCGAGCGATGCCGCATCGAGTACAACATCACCGTCAAGGACGGCGAGCCGCACGGGCCGCGCCTGCTGCAGGGCCGGGAGAGGATCCCCATCCACCTGGGCGGGAGCCGCTGGGCGCCGCACGAGGCCCTGGCGCGCTACGAGGAGCGGTTCGGGTTCCCGATCCGGAACGCCGACGACTACGGGCGCCTGCTGGCCGCGACGGCCCGCGCCATCGGCAAGGAGGGACTCCGCTTCATCGGCATATCGCTGCCCCCCACGACCGCGCCCGAAGGCGCCCGCCCGGAGGACATCGACGCCGTCATCCGGAAGGCGCTGAACCGGGAGCCGCTCAGCCGGGAGGAACTCGGCGGCGTCTCCCACTTCGCCATCCGGCGGCTGCTCCAGGAACTGCGCGCGACGCCGCTGCGCACGGTGCAGATGCTGGCCGGCGCGCAGGTGCTGCCGCCGCATCGGTCGCTCCCTCAATGGGACGGCGGCTTCACCGGCCACCTCGGCCGGCTCGCAGCCGAGTTCGAGGACTTCCACTTCAACATCTCCGCCGCATCGGACAACTACACGCACGACATCGCCGTCCTGGCCAAGCACGTGCCCAACATCAGCGTGGCCGGGCACTGGTGGCACACGCTCTACCCGCATTACATCCGCCGCGCGATCGAGACGCGCATCGACCTGGTGCCGATGCCCAAGATCGTCGCCTACTTCTCGGACGCCTACCACAGCGAGTGGTGCTACCCGAAGCTGAAGCTCATCAAGGCGATCTGGGCGGACGTGCTGTCGGAGCGCGTCGAGCGCGGTTGGATGGACACGGGCACGGCGACGGACCTGATCCGGGCGGCCTTCTGGGAGAACCCGCGCCGCATCTACGGCGGCCCGTAGGCTGCGGCTACTGCGTTGCGGCGGACTTGTATCCGTCGCTGATCATGCGCGGATCGCGTGCGTGCGAGACGGCGGCGTCATACGAGATCGAGGCGGCCTCGTAGAGGCGGCGCAGCGAATCGTCCATCGAGTGCATCCCGGACCGACGTCCGGTCTGAATCACGCTCTGCAGCTTGGACAGGTCATTTTCCCGGATGACCGATCGGACGGCCGTATTGGCCACCAGCACCTCGGTGGCCAGCACCCGGCCTTTCTTGTCCGCGCGCGTCAGCAGCAGCTGCGCGACGACGCCCTGCAGGCAGTTGGCCAGCTGCGTGATCACCTGGTTCTGCTGTCCGGCCGGAAAGACGTCGACAATCCGCTCCACGGTCTGGAGCGCGTTGGGTGTGTGCAGCGTGGCGATGACGAGGTGGCCCGTCTCGGCGGCAGTAAGTGCGGTGGATATGGTCTCCAGGTTGCGCATCTCGCCCACGCAGATCACGTCGGGGTCCTGCCGGAGCACGTGCACGAGCGCGCGGGCGAACGAGTGGACGTCGGTGCCGACTTCCTGCTGGACGACGATGGCCTTCTTGCAGCGGTGGAGGTACTCGATGGGGTCTTCGATCGTGACGATCTTGCAGCGCCTCTCGCTGTTGATCAGGTCCAGCATGTAGTTCAACGTGGTGGTCTTGCCCATGCCGGTCGGGCCTGTGACGAGCACGAGGCCGGACGTCATCCGGGCGAACTCGTCGACGATCTCCGGCAGGCCGAGCATATCCCGCGTGGGGATGACGGTGTTGCACGACCGCAGGGCCATTTCGGGATGGCCGCCGTGGTAGTAGGCGGTGACGCGGAAGCGACCGAGGGCGCCGTCCTTGATGGAGACGGAAAGCTCCCATTCCTTTTCGAGCTGCGCCCGCTGCTGTTCGGTGAGCAGGCTCAGCGTCATGTGCGCCGCCTGCGCGGGCGTCAGCGGCGGGGCGTCGGCGAGGATGATCTCGCCATGGATCCGGAAGGCCGGCGGGAGCCCGGCGATGACGTGCACGTCGCTGGCCATTGCCTCCCGGGCCTTCTTCATGAGCCGCGCTACCTGGCGATCAAGCTCCATTGTCGCTCCGTGTAAACCAGCGTTTGACGTATCCCCACAGGCTCCTGCGCCGCCGTGCCAGCCGCAGGCGGGCCTGGTCGCACAGCGGGTCGAGCTGCAGGGCTTCCGTGAAGGACTGGGCCGCGTCGGGCAGGCCCAGGGATTCCTGGCAGAGGCCCACCTCGAGCGCGACCGCCGCGTGAAGCGGCATCGCCGCCTGCGCAGCCTTTGCATGGTAGAGCGCCTCCGACCGCCGCCCGTAGCGGCGCAGCACGCGCGCCACCTCGACGTTCATCCAGGCCCGGTCCACCGTGGCCGGGCTTTCGGCGATCGCGCGCAGAAGGCATTCGCCGGCCATGCGCCCGCGACGGGCCAGGAGGACCTCGCCGCGCGCCAGCCACGTGTAGGGGCTGCCGTCCCTGCCGGCCATCGCGCTGTCGGAGAACGCCATCGCGCGGCTGTCCATGCCCGTGCGGGCGCAGATGACGGCGCGGGCGGCGAGCAGGTCCGGGTGGTCCGGGAACATCTCCAGCGCCTTATCCGCCCACACGCCCGCCTCCGTGTACTCCTCCAGTTCGATCAGGATGCGCACCTGCATGAGCCAGCAGCCGCAGGCCGTCGTGTCGCATTCGAGCGCGCGCGAGTAGCTGCGCAGGGCCGCCTCCAGCCGCCCCAGCCGGTATTCCTCGCCGGCGGCCTCCCGGAAATACGAGCAGTCGCGGACCGGCGTCCCCGTGGTCTCGCCGGAATGCCGTCGAGGCCCCGCCTTCGGCCGCTCAAACTCCAGGCTGTCGAACCGGCTCATCCGCCGGGCTCCTCCTTCGGGGCACGCGGAAGCCAGCGGGCGCGCCGAAGCGGCCGCCAGAGCATGAACGCCCGTCCCGCCAGACCGGTCAGACGCGGCATCGCCACGGTCTGGATATACGTGGATACGGGCGGAGCGTCCCCGCCGTGGTCGGTCCGTGCATACTGAGGCGGCAGACAGAGGCAGTGATCTGCCGGAACGACGATCTCCGTCGCACCCGCAACGGGCAGCGGCGAGATGTCATACCGCGTCTGCCGGCCATCCGCCCTGGTCACCGTCACCTCCGCGTGGTGAATCTTCACCGTGTCGCCGGCCAGGGCGATCACCTGGCTCATGACCTCACCCCCACCGAGCCGATAGCCGGCGCCTCCGGCCGGTTCGATCGGATAGAGAACCAGGTCCCCCCGCCGCGGCGCCCGGGCACCGCCGCGATGCACAAGGAGGAGATCCCCCTGGCGGACGGGGCCTGCATCGACGGCGGATCGTGCGCTCCGCACAAGCCGCCCGGCGGCGGCTCGGACCGGCGCGTACAATCCGAACGCAAGCAGCAGGAACAGACAGAGTGATGCACCGATCCGCAGCCATGCGCTGTTCAGGCGCTTGTTGAGGTCAACGGAGTCGGCCGCAACATGGGCGTGCAGCGCCACGGCCAGGCCCAGGAGCCAGCCGCCGGGCGTCGTGCCGTAGAGTGCCAGCCCCGCCAGAAGGCAGCCGCCCCAGCCGGCGGTGAACCAGCGGACGCGCCGGCCCCTGCCGGTGAGCAGGTGGCCGAGGCCAGGGACAACTGAGGCTGCACCCGCCCACAGGGGACCCGGGAGGGGGCCGGCCGGCGCCCGCCTGGGGGATCTGAGGAAGCCCAGCGCGTTTCCGAGCCGGTATCGCATGCGGCGCAGCCGGCGCGGTCCGCGGGCGCGCGGCGGCGTGACGCTGATCGGCTCGCGCACGACCAGCACGCCGCTGCATCGCCCGCAACGTTCCAGGCCGGGCATGTTCTCGAAACCGCACCGTCCGCACCGCATCGGGCGCCCTCCCGGCGGGCTATGCCTCGTTCGATTCCCTGACGTGCTGGACCTGCTCGGCATCGACGCGCACGCGACCATCCCGCTCGTAGTACTCCTGCGTCAGTCGCCGCTCCGCCACCGGCCCCACGACGTCCGCAAGGAAGTTCACGTATTCGAGGCACTGCTCGCCCTTGACTCCGCGAACGTGCACTTTCACCCGCCCGTCCCGCGCGATCTCGATTTCGATGTTGCGTTCTTTCATGCGCACCCTCCGGCTCGTTCAGACCGCCTGCCGGCGGACGTGGATATGAACCGTCTCATCCTGGGCGACGCCTTCCTGGATGACGGTGAACCCCTTGTTCTTCAGCTCCGTCATGACCCGGTTGTAGACGTACATCTGGGTCACCTTGTCGACAACCTGGCGGCCGATCTCCCGCAGTTCCTCGCTGCCCCTGCCCGCGCCTTCCACGCAGACCTTCAGCGCCCCGCGAAGGTCGCGCGAGATGCGCACGCGGACGCTGTCCCTGACGAGCACCAGCTCCTGCTCTCCCGCGAGGCTCTCGCCGAGCACCTCGGAATTCTCCACCTCGACTTCGACGGTGGTCTGCTCTTCCTGTCCGGCCTGCACGGCCGCGGCGGCTTCTACGGACGCGCGCACGCCCTCCCTGGCCATCGAGAAACCCAGTGCCGCGGCCGCGCCCGCCACGGCGGCGCTGATCATCGGCCAGCCCGCTATGATCGTCGGCGTGAGAATGCATACGGCGCTCATGTCGTCGCCTCCTCTCCCTGTTTCGGTGTCTAAAGCTCGATCTTGCGCCGCACGTCGGCGACGTCCTGCGGCCGTGGGACCGCCGCGTTGCGGGCCCGGCCGTCCGCCCACCGGCGCAGGCGCGCGATCTCCTCTTCCATGGTCTTCGACAGCGGCACGGTCTCCCGGATGCACTTCAGGATGGCCTTCGTCGAGAGGTCTTTCTTGTCGTAGAAGGCATCGAAGAGCGCGGAGACGATGCTCTCCTCGATTTCGGCTCCGCTGAATCCTTCCGAGAAACCGGCCAATTCGTCCAGGTCGAAGGCGGCCGGATCCCGCTTGCGCTTCTCGATGTGGATGCGGAAGATCTCCCTGCGTTCGCTGCCCGACGGCAGGTCGACGAAGAAGACCTCGTCGAAGCGCCCCTTGCGGATCAGCTCCGGCGGCAGGGCGCGGATGTCGTTGGCCGTGGCCACCACGAAGACCGGCGCCTGCTTCTCCGCCAGCCAGGTCACGAACGTGCCGAAAACGCGGGACGCCGTCCCGCCGTCCGTCACGGCCGTCCCGCTCTGGCGCGCGAAGGCCTTGTCGATCTCGTCGATCCACAGGATGGCCGGTGCGACCGACTCCGCCACCTTGATGGCCCGCCGGATGTTCTCCTCCGAGGAGCCCACGAGGCTGCCGAAGACGCGGCCGACGTCGAACCGGAGCAGGGGAAGGTCCCAGAGGCGCCCGATGGCCTTGGCCGTCAGGCTCTTGCCGCAGCCCTGCACGCCCAGGAGCAGTATGCCGCGCGGCGCCGGCAGTCCGAACTCCTGGGCGTCGTCCGAGAAGGCCGCCACGCGCTTTTCGAGCCACGACTTCAGCCCGTCCATGCCGCCCACGCCGGACAGGTTATCCGCGGTCTCGCAATACTCCAGAAGGCCGCTCTTGCGGATGATCTGCTTCTTCTCGCCGACCACGCGCGGCACCTGTGTTTCGTCCAGCCGCCGCGCCGTGACGAGGATCTTCGCGAAGACGTTCTCCGCTTCCGTCAGCGTCAGGCCGAGCGCAGCCTTGACGAGCTTCTCCCGCGCGCCGTTGTCCAGGTCGATCCTCACCTGGGGGTTCTCGCCCAGCTCTTTCTGGACCCTTCCCAGCAGGGCGTTGATCTCGCCCGGGCCCGGCAGGTCGAAGTCGATCACCGTTACGTCCTTTTCCAGGTCGAGCGGGATCTCCATGATCGGCGCGATGAGGATCACCGTCTTGTAGCTGTGCTTCAGGCTCTGGACGATTTCGCGCAGGCGGCGGACGACCGTGAAGTTGCCCCTGGACAGGAAGTGGTGGAAGTCCTTGAAGATGTAGATCGCCGGCTCTACGTCGCTGATGACCCTGTCCAGGGCCACGAGCGGATCCTTGGTGGCGGCATCCCGATGGTGGTCCGACTGAAGCGACGTGCCGACGGGCACGAGGCCGGTCGTGATGGACCATTCGTAGACCTGCTTGTCCCGCTTCCGCGCCAGCGTGGTGATGTCGGCGACGACGCGCGCCTCCTCCCACGTCGTCACGTAGATGACCGGGTAGCGGGCGCGGATCAGCACCTCCACTTCACTTGCCTGCTTCAGCATCGCCATGTCGGGTCTCCGCGTCTTGCTGAGGGGTCCGGGAAGGGCGGCGGGGCAGCGCCAGGCGGCGGCGGACGGCCGTTTCGCGCGGATGGAGCGCCGCGGCAAGGTCGAGCAGATCGCCGCTCAGACCGTCCAGATAGACGCGTCCGTCGGGCCGTATCCGCACCTGGATCGGGTTTTCGGGGCCAGTTGCCATGCTTCACTCCACCAGTTCAATGCCGGCCGCGCACGCGGCGTCCCGGGCGCGATCCAGCTCCTCATCCGTTATATACGCCGCCGGCGCCCCGTCATTTGCCTGGGGCGGCATGTATTCGCCCTTGAGCGCCAGCCGCGGCGAGTCCAGGGACGAAGACAGCCATGCCAGGATGGGGCGGAAGCAGCATTCGAAGTGCCCCGGCAGCAGCAGATGCCGCACGATGAGTTCGCTCGCCGTCCCTGCCTGCAGGAGGTTCCTGGTGACCGTCTCGAAGTAATCCGGCGCGTCCGCTATGCGCCGGGCGCATCCGTCGTTTCCGAACTTCAGGTCCGCCACGTAGACGTCGACGACGCCCGACAGGGTCTCCAGGGCGCCGGACGACATGTACATGTTGGTATCCCAGGCGACCGGGGGGACCGAAGGCAGCCGCGCCAGCAGGTCGAGGGCAGCCGGCAGGTTCACCGTGGGCTCCCCGCCGACGAAGAGGAGCGTGCGCGCGCCTTCTTCTTTCCGCGCCGCCACCCGGGAGGCCATGGCCGCGGCGTCCATGGGCGCCGCGGCGCTTGGGCGGGCGTTCCACTCCGCCGCCGTGCAGAAGCCGCACCGCATGTTGCAGCCCGCCAGGTAGACGGCGTGGGCGGGCGCGATCTCCAGCTCGACGCCGAAATGGAGCATCTCCCGGAAGCAGTGGGCCTCAGGTCCGAGGCCGCAGTAGCCGCGCTCGCCCCGAAGCCGGTCGACGCCGCAGTCCCTCGCGCAGAGGCTGCACGAGCGCAGCAGACGCCGGGCGGCCCGCGCCCGCTCTCCCAGGCTGTCTGCGGTCGCCGGCTGCATCGTTCGATGCCTCCTATCCGTCCAGGTCGATCTCACTGAACCGCTTCGCCGGGGCGCGGGGCTTGCCCGGACGGCCCCGCAACCGCCACGACCGGCTGCAGAGCTCCGCGTAGAGAAGCCCGAAGGCGGCTCCCGACAGCCAGAGGATGCCGGCGACGGGCACGAGGTTGAAAAGCAGGATCACGACGAGCGCGCCAATGACCACATAGGGGACGGCGATGGGACCCGGTGCGAGGATGAGCCAGATCTTTTCGCCCCGGCAGACGTGCCCAAAGGCCGCCAGGACCGCGCAGAGCAACCCGGTGCTGCCGACGAGGACCATGCCGGATTCTGTCTCCGGCAGCACACGGATCAGGCCGGCAGCGGCCGAGGTCAGCACGCAGAACAGGAGGAAGCGCGCCGTGCCCCACGCGCGCTCCAGGCGGCTGCCGCAGAAGAGAAGGATGAAGAGGAAGGAGATCAGCAGCCCGACGAGGCACGGAGTCGGGTAGAGCCCGGCGTAGGTCAGCGGCTGCCAGAGGCGCAGGCGGTGAAACAGGCCGTCGGCGCCCAATCCCAGCGCCAGCACGAGCGAGACCGCGCTCTGCTCCGGCATGAACAGCGGCACGGCGAACCCCAGGATGTGGAGACACGCAATCGCGGCCACCCCGGGGGTCAGAAGTCGTCCGCCCGCCGTCTGAGGCAGCTCCACACGCTCCCAGCGCACCTGCTCCATCCTGCGCCTCCCGCCTTGTCTGTGCCGGTAGCCTCAATCCCTCCCGTAGCCTGCGGACTTCCCAACTTTAGCCATGGCTGCCCTGAAGTCCATTGTACACCGCGGTACCGCAGGCGGAGTCTCTCCTCCCATCATCTATCCGCCTCCCGGGCATGGAATATCAGCTTCGCCGCGCAAAACCGTGCGCGTGTTGGGTCGATGCCGGCTCCACGCCGCGAGACCCTGATCCGTACCCACTTTGTAAAGCATTGCTACATAAGTATGTATGGCATTCTCTGGTACGAAGAGATGCCTTCTGGTATGAAAGGGGCGTCCATTTCGCAAGAAGGGAGGCCCTCGCATGACCAGAAGGCATCGTGTCGGAGAGTTGATTGGACGGCATTTCGGGGCG